>JAUXCD010000048.1 GCA_030619085.1 Candidatus Zixiibacteriota bacterium | reverse complement strand
GTTCGTCGTTCTGCATAACGGCGGACACACCGGTTGCGCCAACGGCGATAAGAGCCGTCATCGCGCCCAGAATGATTACCCAGTTTCGTTTTGAAAAAAGCGCCATTATGTATTCCAGTTGTATCTGTCTGTGAATACGGGGATTTCAGACCCAAGTTGCTAAAAAGCCGATGGCTCATCAACCAAAAATTTAGTCTTCCTTCAGGAGGTCGGCTGCTGATGCTTAAACGGATTTATACTATTGCGCCCACTTGAAAAAACGTTTTATATTTCCGATCTGAACGAAGCTACTGAGGGACTTTGACTATGAGCATTCTGGTTTACTTCTTCCTGGCCCTGGGTTGTTTCATAGTAGCCTATCGCTTTTACGGCCGCTATATAGCCCGGTCGTTCGGCGAGACTGCGGATCGTATTACCCCCGCAACGGAAATAAACGATGGCAAGGACTTCGTTCCCACCCGGCCGTCAGTGGTGTTTGCTCACCATTATTCTACAATTGCCGGGGCCGGTCCTATTGTCGGACCAACTTTGGGGATATTGTACGGAGTCGGCCCTGCCTGGGCCTGGATTATAATCGGAGCCATATTTTTCGGAGCCGTGCATGATTTCGGCGCGCTGTTCGCTTCGATTCGCGAGCGCGGTTCGTCGATGGCCGAGATTGCTCGTAAGTCGTTGGGGAATACAGGCTTTCTGCTGTTCATCGCCTTCACTATTATCATGATCGTCCTGGTGACATCGGCCTTTCTGTCTTTGACTGCCATCTCTCTGACTTCGCTCTGGCCGCTGGAGAAACTCGGCCTGCCCGAAAGCCAGACTCTGCTGCGTACTACCGTTGTTGACGGCGTTACCTCTGGTATTGTCGGCGGCATCGCTTCCTCCTCAGTGATTGTCATCACCTTACTGGCGCCGTTGCTCGGTTTTCTCGTCACCCGACGCAATATCAAAACCTGGCTTGCCTATGTTATTGCCACAGGCATTTGCGCCGTGTCGATCTATATTGGTTTTCAGATTCCGGTGAGTCTGAACCCGAATATCTGGATGGTACTGATTGCCATTTACACGCTTTTTGCATGCCAACTGCCGGTATGGTTGATTCTCCAGCCGCGCGATTTTGTAAATGTCCAGATTCTTTACGCCGGGATGACATTGATGTGCCTGGGGGTGTTGATCACCGGTTTTCAGGGCGCGGAGCTTTCATATCCGGTGTCTAACCTTGCTGTAGGTGAGGCGAAAATGGGCCCGGCCTGGCCTTTCCTGTTTATCACCATCGCATGCGGGGCGATTTCCGGCTTCCACGCTCTGGTGGCGGGCGGGACTTCGTCGAAACAACTGGCCAAGGAGAGCCAGGCCCGCCCGATCGGATACGGGGGGATGCTTCTGGAAGGAATGCTGGCGGTATTGGTCCTTTTGACGATCGGCTCGGCTTTGGGATACGATGACTATATCAGCATTGCCTGGCCCGAGGTCGGCAAGGGTAACCCCATCCTCGCTTTTGCGCTATCGGTGGGGCATCTGCTTCACAACGCGCTTGGTCTCACGGTGGCGTTTGCTACGGTGGCCGGAATTCTGATTGTCGAGGGTTTCCTGATCACAACCCTTGACTCGGCCGTTCGGCTCAACCGTTATCTGTTTGAAGAACTGTGGAAATCAGTATTTGTCGATCCGCCACTCCTACTGCGCAAATTCTGGTTCAATTCGGGCCTTTCGGTCATCCTTATGCTGTTGCTCGCCTGGAATCAAGGCTACAAGCTCATCTGGCCTCTGTTCGGCTCCACCAACCAGTTGCTGGCCGCTCTGACCCTGATAGCCTTAACTGTCTGGCTGCATCACGCCGGCCGCAAGAGTTGGTTTACTCTCATTCCGGCCGTGATAATGTTCATAACCACGGTTGGTTCATTGATTTACAATCTGTTTGTTAAATATATTCCACAGCACAACCTCATTCTGGCCACCACCGACATCATCCTTCTGGCTCTTTCGGTGGGGGTTACGGTGCTTTCATTGCGCCAGTTGCTTCACTCTAAAGTGAAGCTACACTCCGAAATGTCTTCATAACGGCCGATTGTTGATATCTATCTGCTCAATGTCAATAAACCCATTCGGTTTATGACCGATAAAGGGGATATGGCCGAATATACCGCGGAAAGCTGTTATGAAGATCTTCCTTGAGCGGAACAAAACCCTCCTGCCGAGGGTGGACATCATCTACCTGATAACCAGGGTGATGACGTTTTTGGGAATCGTCTGGTTCGTTCTTTCCGAGGACCGGAACTACGGCGACCCGACTCTGTTTTATGTCATCCTGGGAACGTTTGTGCTTCACCTGGCGGTCTTCATTGCGGCGATACTCGGGCGGTTCGACATCAAGCTGGCTTACCTGTCGGCGGTCATCTATGACATGTTTCTCATCCCGACTATGATCCTAAACACCGGCGGTCTGGAATCATCGTACTACCTGTTGTTTTACCTGACGGTGTCGGTGGCGGCCTATGTGCTGGTTTTCTGGTTTGCCACCGCCATTACCATTATCACAACCATAATCTTCATCGTCTCCGTGCATGAGGACCTGGTGTGGGCCAACGCTCTGGATATATCCATCAGGCTGGGCTTTATCTGGGTTTACTACCTTACGCTGTCGTACGCCATGAAGTTCACCCATCGGTCGGAGCGGCGGCTGTTGAAACTGTTCGACACCCTGAACATGCGGACGTCCGAACTGGAGAAATCACAGGCGCAACTGGAGATGATTTACGAAAACACTCGCGTGTTGGCTTCCATTCTCGACGCCGAAGGCGTCATTCGCGAGGTCATGCGGATTATGGGAAGCATCCTTCAGTACAGCAATTACTGTATAATTCTCAAAGACAGGCGAAAGAATATCTTTTTCCGGGCGCGATCAATCGATAGTCAGGTCAATTATCACCCCAAGCCAATCGGCGCCGATGAATTGAAGTTGGTGAAGAAGGTTTTTTCCATGGGCGAAGCGGTGACCATCAACAGTTTCACCGGTCACCATGACTACGTGCCGTTGAGTCCGTCCAGCCGTTCGCTGATAATCGTGCCCATGACATCTCACGGTCAGATCAACGGTGTGCTGCTGGCTGAGGCAAATGCGGTCGAGTTTTTCAATGCCCGCGACCTGCAGATGTTGTCGGCGGTGGCGCGGTCGGCCGGGTTGGCCCTTGAGAACGCCGAGCTGCATCGCAAAACTGAAGAACTAACTATTATCGATGAACTTACCGGCATTTATAACTACCGTTATTTCGTACAGAAACTTAAGGAAGAAAAACGCCGCGCCTTGCGCTATGATCTGCCCCTGTCGCTGATCATGGTGGATATCGACTGGTTCAAGAAGCTCAACGACAGCTACGGTCACGAGATCGGTAACGAGGTGCTAAGGCAGTTGGCCAATGTCATTCGCCGATGTATCCGCGACGTTGATATCTTCTGCCGGTATGGCGGCGAAGAGTTTGTGATAATTCTCCCGCAGACGCCCAAGAGCGAGGCATCTCATATCGGCGAGCGCATTCGCTCACAGGTGGAACAGGAAATTATCAATACCGGCAACGGCAATAAAGTGAAGATAACTGTTTCCGTCGGTGTCAGTTCGTTCCCGGAGAACGGCAAATCGCACGAGGAATTGGTATCAATTGCCGACCAGGCGCTTTACCGCGCCAAGGGTGACGGAAGGAATCTGGTATGCGTGATTTGATATTGATTGATATATGTGAAATATATGCGTAATACTTGAGGATAGATGTATGAAGGATTTAGTCAAACAAATCGGGCAATTGTTCCTGATCGGGTATCCGGGCGAAACACCATCGCCGGTATTTCTCGATTTCCTGTCAGAGGTGCAATTAGGCGGGGTGATTCTGTTTGCAAGCAACTGTCCTACTTATGAGATCGCAGCCGAGAATATACAACGGATTAAGTTGCACAGCCGGGGTAACCTGCCGCTGATTGCCATTGACCAGGAGGGGGGACGTGTTTGCCGTCTCAAGGGGGCTCCGGCCGAATACCGTTCGGCAACATTGTACGGAAATACCGATGACCTTGAGCATTTTGTCGAGGATTATTCCCGCTCGGCGCTTTTCATGGAATCCATCGGTATCAATCTGAATCTGGCGCCGGTGGCGGACATATTCCTAAACGAGAACAATGCCTGCCTCAAAGAACGATGTTACGGCAACTCTGCCGACCAGGTGGCCAAATTCGTTGAGGCAGCCGTGGTCACATCGAAGAAAAATCGCCTGCTGTGTTGCCTGAAACACTTCCCGGGACTGGGAGCGGCTGTCGCCGATCCCCATATTCAGACTCCGAACGCCGATTATGACGAAATCCTGTGGCACCAGCGCGAGCGGGTTCCGTTTGTCGCCGGCCTGGAAAAAGGCGCCGACATGATCATGACCACGCATCTGAAAATCCCGAGGATTGACGACAAAATCGTCACCGGCTCGGAGAAGATCATCCGCACCATGCTTCGCCAGACCCTCGCATTTGACGGTCCGGTGATTTCCGATGATCTGACCATGCAGGGCGCGGCGGAGTTGGGCAATATCGGCGAGAGAACGGTTGCCGCTTTCAACGCCGGCCACGACTTACTGCTGTTTGGGCAGAATTTGGAAGAATCGATGCAGGCCTATGACTTCTTCGCAAACGCCTGTGAACACGGTGAAATCGACGAAGATCGCATCGAGACATCGCTCAACCGTATCTCCGGCGTCAAGTTCAAACTTGAAAGTTCGGTCGTGCGGTAGCATATTCAACATCGTATGAATCTCCAGAACCTTCTCAGGAAGAGACGGCTGGTGCTTCTTGGACTGAATTCAGGAACCTCCGCCGATGGCTTGGATATGGCCGCAGTGAGGTTCACACCGTCGAAAAACGTACCCGGAATAACCTATTTGAGCGGCCGCCACAAATCGTATCCGGCGCGGTTGCGCCACCTGGCGCTCGCTCTGGCTGACAGCACGAGTGTTCCTCTTGAGGACATCATAGCCCTGGACAATCTTCTCGGCAAATTCTATGGCCGGGCCGCCGCGAACTACATCGATCAACTCCAGCGAAGTGGCATCAAAGTCGATGCCATATGCTCTCACGGCCAGACCGTGCGTCACGTCCCCAATCGGCGCGCCGGCGCCACGGTTGCTGGCAGTATGCAACTGGGGTCGCGGGCGATGATCGCGGCCCAAACGGGTAAGGTGGTGATCGGCGACTTCCGCCAGGCCGATATCGCCCTGGGTAACGAAGGCGCCCCGATTACCACGTCGGCCATGCGACAGCTCTTTGCCTCCGAACGTGAATCACGACTCCTGGTAAACATCGGAGGTATCGCCAACTTTTTCTATTTCCCGATGGGCTCGTCGGGGATGGAAGGCGCTGACTGCGGACCGGGCAACAGCCTGTCGGATATTCTGACCTCGACGCTCTTTGGGCAGCGCTATGATCGAGGTGGCCGGCGGGCCAAGCGGGGCACGGTTTCCCAGCGGCTGCTGACGCTTATGCGGGGCAACGCCTTTTTCAACGGCAAGCAGATATCGACCGGGCGTGAACTTTTCGGAAAAACAATGGCGCAGGAAATGATTGATTTCGGCAAGCGATTTCGTCTCTCCGACGACGATCTCATCGCCACGGCCGGCGAGCTCACGGCGGTCAGTATCGCCGAGCGCGTGCGACCGGTGACCGATAAGGATAAAAATATCTCAAAATTGTATTTGACCGGGGGCGGCAGAAAAAACATGTTTTTTACTGGTCGACTTCATCACTACCTGCCTGATCTGCAGATTGTTCGGGTTGATGACCTGGGCATTGACGGTGACTTTGTCGAGGCAGTCGCCTACGCGGTGCTGGGCGAGGCAACCGTTCGGTCCCGGACCGTGCCGGTACAACCAACCGGAAGAAGTCGATCACGATGGAGTCCGATTCTGGGAGAAATTTCGCAACCACCGGAGCGAACGTAATGAAAAAGCAGTCAGACACCACCAGCGAAGACAAGCGCCGGTTCGGAAAGGTCATCAAATACTCCGCCCGCATCGGTACCGGTTTACTTTTGATGGCGCTGGTTTTCAGTTGCGCCACGGTGCCGGGGCTGCGGGAGGAGTCGGCCGGGACTTTCATCCGCATCCCGTTCGTAAGGGTTCTGCTCGATGAGAATATTGACCGCTCCGAAATCCGCGCCGACGATCAGTATGCTATCGAATGTCTCAGCGGCGGTGAGCAGGCGGTATATTACTCCAATCGCCCGGTTGAAGTGATTAACCAGTCCGGTCGCCTGACTGTGCGCAACCAGTCCGGGGTGGAAATACAATCCGGCATGGAAGAAGTCAATATCATCCCGCGCGGACACAATAACCGGATCGAAGTAAACAAAACCAGATATAGAGGAATCATAAAGATTCTTCCGACCGGGCAAAACCTCCAGCAGATCAATATCGTCTACATGGAAGACTATCTGCGAGGAGTTGTCCCTCCGGAGATAGGCAAGCGCACCGACGAGGAAATGGAAGCTGTCAAGGCACAGGCGGTGGCGGCCCGCACTTATGCCATGGCTCACCTCAAGCAATATCCCAACGCGCCCTATGACCTGAAATCAAGCATTATCGACCAGGTGTATGGCGGTGTCGGCGTGGAGAACAAGGTCGTCAACAAAGCTATCGATGCCACCGCCGGGAACGTCCTCACGTTCCAGGATGAATTCATCAATGCCTATTATCATTCGACGTGCGGTGGCATGACCGATAACGTCGATCACGTCTGGGATCGCAAGGAAGAGGCCTACCTCAAGGCAGTGGCCGACAGCGGCGCCTGCTCCTGGTCGAAATACTACAACTGGAAGGAAGTCTTCACCGAGTCCCAATTGCGGGGACGTATAGAACAGTACCTTTCATCTGACCGTGGGCGCGACTTGAGAATCGGTCGAATCGAGGACATCATTATAGGAGAGCGCACCCCGGGTGGCCGGGTAGCCAAGATGTCGGTTCGCACCACCAATGATGTCTTCCGGTTCAGGAAAGACCGCATTCGCTGGGTGGTGGGGCGCACATCCAATCCCGATCTGATTCTTCCTTCCGACCGGTTCGATGTTCATATCGAACGGGACAGCCAGAGTAATATCGTGCGTGTTATTTTCGAGGGCCAGGGCTACGGGCACGGAGTAGGCATGTGTCAATGCGGCGCTATTGGAATGGCGCGCCAGGGATGGTCGTATGATTCCATCCTGGCCCACTATTATACCAACGTTGATCTAAAGAAACTGTACTGATGCCACGCAGAAACGACTATATCGCTTATGGCACCGGAGTGACGATTGTCACCGCCATCGTGTTTCTTATTGTCCTGAGTCTGGCGGCAACCAGCATCAGGGCCGGCGATTTCCGCTATCTTCTGGCCGCCAGAGGTGGTATGGCCACCCTGGCCGGTGGTGATTACGGTAAGTTTCCTCTACAGCCGGTCTGGGGTATCCAGGCGGGATATCACCCTTCGGAGCGCTGGACGCTCAGTCTGGATTACATGCGGTATGTTCTGAAAAACGATACCACCGCGTCTTCAAGCTTCACCTTTGACCGCGACAACAGCGCCGCCACGCAGAAATGGAAGGCGGACCGACTCGGTTTCATTGCCAGTCGCCTGCTGTTTGATCCTGATCGCCGGTTCAACCTGTTTGTCGGAGCCGGTGGCGGTCTGATGATATGGAAAGTGGTCGATCCCGAATTGAATACGGTGCTTAAGGTGGCGGGTGACCTGAACCAGACTATCGACTTCACTTCCACCGAGGTTTTTGTGTCGGCCACCACCGGTATCGATATTCAAATGTCGCGTCGTCTGGGCCTGGTCTGGGAAGTTCAGGCCGATTACCTGACTGCTGCCGGAACGGAGTTTGCCTCCGATGTTTCCTCGGCGCGCGACCACTGGGTGTTGGAAACAGGCCTGAAATTGAGCTACTCCTTCGGTGAGGCCACTCCCGTGTGGCCGTCATACGCGACTTCGACAGAAACCCGCGCCAGTTCGGCCGAACGCCTGAAAGAGCTCGACAGTGACGGCGATGGCGTTCCGGATACCGATGACAGGTGCGCCAATACCCGCGAAGGGATGCGGGTGGATCGCAACGGTTGCCCGCTGGATTCCGATGGCGACGGGGTGCCGGACGGTCAGGATGACTGCCTCAATACGGATCGCCGGGCGGCGGGCCTGGTCGATATCCACGGCTGCCCGGTAGACTCGGATTTTGACGGCGTCGCCGATTATCTTGATCAGTGTCCGTCCAATCAGTATGGCGCCTGGGTGGATGCATCGGGATGTCCCACTGATAGCGATGCCGATGGCGTCCCTGACGGACTCGACGATTGCCCACAGACGCTGGTGGGAGTCGATGTTGACCGGCATGGTTGCATTGACCTGTCGATGCTGGCGAAGCCGCTGATACTCAATATTGACTATGTTTCGGGTTCATTCGAGGTGGACCAGAGGAACAAGGAGAACCTTCAGCGTCTGGCCCGGCTGCTCAATTTCGTGAAAGACATAAAGCTTGAAATCAGCGGCTACACGGACAATATTGGCACCAGTGTAGCGAACAGGAATCTATCATTGAAACGTGCTCGGCGGGTGAATGATTACCTGGTCATGCTCGGGATAGCCGCCGATCGCATAAAGACCTTCGGACGGGGTGAAGACAACTTCATCGCGTCGAACAATACCGCCGGGGGACGAGCCAAAAACCGCAGGGTGGAGATAATTTTTTACCGTTAGCGAAGAATCGGCAAGCGCCATGGATAATTATTACCATAACCCGAACCTGATCAACCGTCGCCACAACCAATATGCGGTGGTGATGTTTCTGCCGTCTGAACTTGACGCGATCGTGGCGCCGCTCCGGACCCGCTACGATCCCGATTCCACACTCATCGAATCACACCTGACGGTGGTATTTCCTTTTCAATCCGACGCTCCGCTGGAAGATCTCTGCGATCTCATCCGACGAGAGACAAAAACGCATCCATCGATTCAGATAGAATTCGATTCCATGGGTGATTTCTACCCGACTTCCCCGGTAATCTACTGGGCCGTAAGGGAAAACGAACAACTCAAGGGGCTTAACAGCCGGTTGTATTCGCGCCTGGGACTGACCGTTCCCCACGGTGATTTCGTGCCGCATGTGACCATCGCCCGCGAAATCTCACCCCAGCGGCTGATGCTGGTTAAGGAAGAAATCATTCCGTTTTTATCTCACGAGAAATTCTATACGGAAAGAATTGACCTGGTGTCGCCTCTGGGGGACCGCCGGTGGGTGTCGATTCGCAAATTTCCCCTGGGCAAATAAACCCCGTTTTTCCGGGCAAAAAAAAGCGGCCATGCGGCCGCTTTTTTTCGTTATCGGTTAAGACTTACTTACCTTCTTCACTCATGGTATGGACTTTGCCTTTCATTTTGGCGAAGTCGAATTCCTTGAAGTTCGGGTTGCCTTCCTTCTTGTGGCAGCTCTTGCAGTTTTCTTCGGTCGGATAAACCAGACCGGCATCGATTGCCATCTTCTTGTAAGTTTCGGGATCAGCAGCCCATTTCTTCTTGCTCATTATCTTAGCTGACTTATAGTCGCCGCCGGCTCCGTGACAGGCTTCGCACTGGATGCCTTCCATGAGCGAACTGTCTTTGGCGAGGTTTCCGCTGGTATGGCAGGTGACACATTCCGGCTTCGCTTTTTCCTCATCCGTGAGCTTGTCAAAGGACGTGGCGTGACCGGTTTCGGACCAGGAAGTGAACTGAGCCTTGTGGCAAATCTTGCACTTCTTCGCTCCGACAAAATCGTGCTGTATTTCTTCTTTGGCCTCTTCTTTGACCTCTTCTTTGGCCTCTTCTTTGGCTTCCTGTGCCATAGCGGTCAGGGCCAAAAACGCCACCAAAGCAGTCATGATAATGACAAGAATTGTAACTCTGCGCATTCTTCTACCTCTCTCTTTCGAGTTTATCTCTTGTACATTTGAGTTTCTGGTACAGTCTAAATTTCCGCTAAAATTATTGGTGTTTTGGGGCTTAGTCAAGCGAAAAAAGCCCAAAATAATTGCCCCCTTTTGTGGGAATTCTCTTGCAAATTCCTCAAAAAAGGATAGCTTTCTAAAGCAAGTTATGAGAATCCTGATAATTACACAACATTTTCCTCCTGAGAAGGGTGCAGTCAGGCGGCTTTTTGAGTTTGCTCGCTATTTTGTAAAAAATGGCATTGATGTTTCGGTGATGACCGCCATCCCGAACTACCCCGACGGAATTGTGCCCAAAAAGTACCGCGGAAAGTTCTTCTATCAGGAAGAATTCGATGGGGTTAAGGTCTATCGAAGCTGGGTTCTGCCGGCCTCCAACAGCCAGCCCAAAAAGAGGATGGTTGGTTTTATAACTTTTCTGGTCACTACGGTCTGGAATTCTTTCCGTCTCAAAGGTAAGTACGACATCATTCTGGCCTCCACGCCCCCGGTGACATCGCCGGTAATCGGATGGATTATCAGCAAAATCAAGCGCTGCCGCTTCGTCATTGAGGTACGCGATCTGCAGCCGGAATCGAGCGAGGATTTCGGTAACCTGAATCAATCGCTGTTCACAAAAGTTATCCGGAGTATCATTCATACCCTTTACCGCAAGGCTGACCGGCTCGTTCCGGTCACCGACGGTATTGCCAATTACTTGTTCAAGATTGGCATCTCCCCTGACAAGGTGGCGACTATCAAATCGGGCGTCAGTTCAGAGTTCATTCAGGCCGACACCAACGGCATCAGGGACAAGTTCGGCTGGGAAGAGAAATTCCTGGTGCTCTACAGCGGTACCCTGGGATGGGTACGGCCGCTGGAGACGGTCATCGAGGCAGCGCGTCACCTCGCCGATCAGCCCGATATCCATTTTGTGTTTCTCGGCGACGGTCAGAAGCGCGAAGCTCTGGAGAACATGGTTCGTGATTACGGCCTGAAAAACGTGAGCTTTATCGGTCTGCAGCCGCTGGACACGATACCGTATTTTCTGAAATCAAGTGACGTTTTGGTAGAGAGTCTCAAGGAAGTCAAAGTGGCCCGTATGGCTTTCCCGTCGAAGATGTTTGAGTACATGGCTGCCGGTCGTCCGATTATTTTTGGCTCACTCCAGGGAGAAGCTATCGATGAACTCAATCTGGCCGGAGGGTCTTTGACCTACCCGTCGGATTGCCCGGAGGCGCTGGCCGACATTATCATGAAGCTGAAGCAGGGCGAAATTGACGGAGACGATCTGGGTAATCGTTACCATAAGCATATCACCAAGTATCACTGCCGGGAGATCTGGGCCGAAAGGTACCTTAATTTCGTCAAGTCCGTCTGACAGACACCGTCAAGACGATCTATTCCGGCTCATTCCAGAATGCCATTACATGAAAACCCGTCAGATAACTACAACCCGGAGTTGAGCGATGTCTTCATCGATTGATTTACAAAGTGATCGTCAACCAATCGCAATTGCCGATCTTCCCAACCTTCTGCTGGGTGCCGACACGATTGTGCCGACCCTGCGCGGCCCGAAGCGGTACATAAATTTTGACAATGCCGCCTCGACCCCGACCTTCAAGCCCGTAGCCGATGCTGTGTACTCTTTCCTGCGCTGGTACTCAAACGTCCATCGCGGCACCGGGTTCAAGTCGCAACTGGCCAGTTGGGCGTTTGAAAGCTCGCGCGAAATGGTCGCTGATTTCGTAAAGGCCGACCTGCAAAAACAGGTTGTCATGTTTACCAAGAATTCAACCGAGGCAATCAATAAACTTTCCTACCGACTGCCCCTGACTAAAAACGACGTCGTGTTGACCTCGCTGATGGAGCATCATTCCAACGAGCTTCCCTGGCGCCGGGCGGCAACGGTCAAGCATATCGAACTGGACCCGGATGGGCACATCTCTACCGATGATTTCCTGAGAAAACTAAAGCGGTATGCCGGGAAAATAAAGCTGGTGGCGATAACCGGTGCGTCGAACGTGAGCGGTTATATCAACGACCTGGATTTCCTCGCCCGCGAAACACATCGAGTCGGGGCTCGGTTGCTTGTCGACGGCGCCCAACTGGTGCCACATCGTCCGGTGGATATGAAAGCCGATGATGACGAGCACTGCATCGATTACCTGGTGTTCTCCGCCCACAAGATGTACGCGCCTTTCGGCGTGGGCGTTCTCGTATCGGCCCGCGATACTTTTGAACTCGGTGACCCGCAGGTTGTCGGTGGCGGCGTGGTGGACATCGTGACGCTGGAAGATGCTTACTGGGCCGACCTGCCGGAAAAAGAAGAAGCCGGGACCCCGGATATCATCGGCGTCGTAGCGCTGGCAAAGGCTATTGCGATGTTTGAGGATATTGGCTGGGATGAAATCATGCGCCACGAAGCGGAACTGACCGCCTATGCTCTCGAGCAACTCAACAGCCTTGAGGGAGTCACTCTTTACGGCGCCACCGATCCGGCCGGGGCCGACAGCCGCCTGGGCGTGATATCACTCAATATTGCCGATATCCCGCATGCGCTGGCGGCGGCCATTCTCTCCTACGAGGGTGGTATCGGCGTGCGCTCCGGATGTTTCTGCGCCCACCTTTATGTGAAGGACCTTCTGAAAGTCACACCGGAAGAATCTCGTACGCTGGAAAAAGAGATTCTCTCTCGCGACCGTTCGCACCTTCCCGGGACTATCAGGATGTCTCTGGGGCTGTACAATACCCGGGCCGAGGTTGACGAATTTGTCCTGATGGTTAAAAAGATTGTCGCCGGCGATTACACCGGTGAGTATGTGCTCAACAAGGAAAAAGGCGAGTACTATCCACGCAATTTCGAAGTCAATTTCGAAGAGTATTTCCGGTTTTAGGAATAGACACTCAACCGACGTTCAGCCGGTGTCGGTGTGATTCAACTTGCTCGTGAACGGATGATTGTCCTGCTCATAGACTAAGATTCATCTCCGCGATAAGACGCAGACCTTCGAGCGTAAGGGTTGGTTCCACCAGGTCGGTATGCCGACAGTGTTTACCAAAAACTTTCGCGAATCCCCCGGTGGCCACAACCTTCATATCCACGAATCCGGTTTCCTCGATGATTTTGTCGATAAGGAAATCAATCTGCCCCAGCGTGCCGTAGAACAGTCCGGACTTGAGCGCCCCGGCGGTTGATTTTCCGACAACGGAATCGGGCGGTTCAATGCGAACCTCGAAAAGCCGGGCGGCTCTTTTGGCCAATTCGGCCATCGATGTTTCCGGGCCGGGCAACAGGACCCCGCCGATATAGGCGCCGTCGGCATCGACGATGTCGAAATTGGTAGCGGTGCCGAAATCAACCACGGTAACCGGTCCCCCGAATTTTGTGAACGCGGCGGCGGCATTGCAGATGCGGTCGGCGCCGACCTGATCGGGTTGCGGAATGTCAACTTTTATCGGCAGTTTGACCCTGCTGGAAATCACCAGAGGTATGCATCCAAAATGCTTTCTGGCCGTGGATTCAAGAATGTTGGTGAGTGAAGGGACAACCGAAGCGACCACAACAGCGTTGATCTCTTCGTTCACGATTTTCATTCGCTGCAGCCAGCTTCCCAGAAAAAAACCGATTTCATCGCCCGTGATGTTCGGTCGTGACCAGATTCGGAAATGATCCTTGAGGACCTCTCCTCGAAAGAGGCCGACAACCGTGTGGGTATTGCCGATGTCAACTGCGAGAAGCATATAGAAATAAATATAAGACTTGTGGCGGGAAAATCAAGATACCGGGTTGTTTTTCGCCGCGTTTGGCGGATCAGCTATTTTAGTGTACCCCGGTGGGCCCGCCGGAGAACCGTTGAGCGATATCCTGATTGATTTTCTCCGCCGACTTGTAGGCATCGTACATGCCGTAGATGAACAAGATAGGCGTCGTAATGAAGCCGATCAAAACGATCATCAGAATCCACGAAACAGTGTAGGCGACAATAAAAGCAATGCCCTTGGTGATCTGGCCGTTATAGATTTGCCCGAGCCCCATGTAGAAAAACGACAGGACCGCAGCGATACCGGGGTTCTTGTAGAAAACAGGAGATTCCTGAGAATTCATTTTAGTTCCTCGTGCTCATAGATTATCATCACTAACTTAAGAATACTCCCAATTACCGTGCTAATTCAATTCTTTTTTGCCCCCAAATCCGTACTTCACCAGCAGGAGATACCTTCCGATAATATTCATAATACTGACTGTCAGGATATAACGGTATGAAAAGACGAGTAATCATCGCTTTGACAATATGCGCCCTGGCCACCGCTTTTATCGGCTGCGGAAGTTCCATAACCACTGTCTGCGTCCAAAAGCAGACGACCGAGATCGATACGGACGACCAGACAGGTCTCGCCAAGGGGATATCTCTCTATGAGTCAGGCGATTACGCCCAAGGTGAAGAAGCCCTCATACTGGCTGTTAAGCGCGATCCGACAGATTGGCAGACGCACCAATATCTGGGGCTGGTTCGCCTTGAGCTTGGGTACTATCGGCCGGCGGCTGAAAATCTTTTTCGGTCGCTTGATCTTGCCCCGAATGATGGCCAGGCCCGGGCCGGTCTTTATGCTGCCCTGGGTAAGTGCTGGGAGAATCTGAAAAATCCCGGCAAGGCCCGCCTTCACTATCACACCGCTCTGAATCTCTGGCCGCAGTGCCCTCAGGCACGAGCGGGGCTGGCGCGACTTGGGTATGTTTCCAAAGTTAAAAGCCGATAATTTTGAGTTCTGCCTAAACACACATTTGCCTATATTTGGTCGATGACTGATCGCTATCCTACATATAATCTCGATG
>JAUXCD010000131.1 GCA_030619085.1 Candidatus Zixiibacteriota bacterium | reverse complement strand
CCGAAGGATATTTCAGTGACGAGAACAGAGATTTGTCGACCGGTATCGATGGTGGGAAGTGGACACCGTTGAAGTATTCCGTCGACTTTTTCGCCGCCAGGTCGGCCATAACTACCGCTTCCAGAAGCGAGTTGGAGGCCAGCCGGTTGGCGCCGTGCATTCCGGTACAGGCCACTTCTCCGGCCACAAACAGACCCGGAATTTCGGTTTCCCCCTGAATGTTCGACATTACGCCGCCGCAGGCATAATGAGCCGCCGGGACAACGGGAATATCGCGCTTGGTGATATCAAAACCTCGCCGCAGGCACTCTTTGTAAATATTAGGAAAACGTTTCTTTATGAACTCGCTGTCAAGGTGACTGACATCGAGCAGGACATATTCCTCACCGCTCTGTTTGAGTTCCTTGTCGATGGCTCGCGCCACGATATCGCGGGGGGCCAGGTCTTTCAATTCGTGCATGCCTTCCATGATATAGCGGCCGTCGACTGACTTCAAGCGCCCGCCTTCTCCGCGCACCGCTTCAGATATCAAAAAAGGCCAGCGACCGGGAGTGTAGAGCGTGGTCGGATGAAACTGAATGAATTCCAGATTGCCGACAGACA
Source organism: Candidatus Zixiibacteriota bacterium (assembly GCA_030619085.1). Taxonomy (GTDB): domain Bacteria; phylum Zixibacteria; class MSB-5A5; order GN15; family FEB-12; genus JAUXCD01. Next base: position 7,063 of record JAUXCD010000131.1, on the reverse strand, counting down.
CTCCGGCCCGATAAGCCATCGCCACACCGTCGCCGGTGGCGATTTTCGGATTGGTGTTGTGATAATAAATCTGGGCCAGCCCGCCGGAGGCCAACAGAGTAACCGGCGCGTAAAAAGCTGTGAACGCCCTGCCACTCTCGGAAAAAACGTACACTCCGCCGCAGACGGTCTTACCGGCTTCCTTGTAGGTGATCAGATCAAGAACGATATGGTCGGTGTAAATATCGATATTGCCCAGGTAACCTCGACACGCCTTCTGCAATGCCCGTTCGATCTCCCGGCCCGTCAAATCACCGGCGTGCAACACGCGTTTGACCGAATGTCCACCCTCGCGGCCCAGGTCATACTGGCCATCACGCTGCGAGAACTTAACACCCATAGCGATCAGTTCTTCAATCGTCCGCGGTCCGGCTTCGACAATTGCTTCCACCACGTCTTTGTGGCACAATCCGGCGCCCGCCCGGAGGGTATCATCAACGTGCGCCTCGAACGAATCCATCCCGGACAGAACGGCCGCGATACCTCCCTGGGCGCGGTTGGTGTTGGTATTGGTCACACCCTTCTTGGTGATAATGGCAATCTTTGCCTTGTTGTTCTTACTGACGATCTGCAGAGCGTAGAACAGCCCGGCGATACCGGAGCCGACCACGATAAAATCATAGTTACGTTCCATCAGAGCACCTTGCTTCCCAGCTTGAGTTTCGTCATCAGATTACTCACCAGTTTTTCTTCTCCGGGATCAAGGTCTATCGTCTGCGTAAGGTAGTATATTTCCCGCCCGAAATCAAAATCACCCAGCTTCACCCAGTCCTTGCCGGTAGTAAGGATGACATCGGATTCCTGCTCATCGGCCATATTCTTGATGTGTTCCAACAATTCACGGTCGTAAACTTGATGGTCCGACAGTTCCAGCGCTGTATCGACATCGACCGCCATCGCTGACACCTGCCTTTCCAGAGCGCGGAAATTGCCGATCCCTGCAAACAGGAAAACTGATTTATCTTCGAGGTATTTCACTTGCAGGCGGCGATCCTTCCCGACCAGTTCATCCGGCACAAACTGGGCGTGGAACACATCAGCGCGCGGATTGACCCGCCCCAGTCGCTGGCGAAGGGCATTGATATCTACCGCGAAATTGGAGCGCGTAATTATCACGATATCGGCCCGCCTCAGTGCCCGAAGCGGCTCCCGCAGTACACCCAACGGAAAAGGTTTGAGAAGACGCTTCTTGACGCCGGCATCATAAGTGACGATGTCGACATCCCGATGCAGCGCAAAATGCTGAAAGCCGTCATCAACAATCACCAGGTCAACCTCGTGCTCTCGCACCAGATTCAAGGCCGCTGTCGCCTTGACGGGATGGATGGAAAAGATCGCCTCCGGCACTTTCTCCGCCAGAAACATCACTTCGTCGCCGGTCTCGGAAACATCGCGGCTCTTTATGCGGTACCCGTCATCCACTACCGCCTTTTTCGAGGGTCGACCGTATCCGGATGACACAATGCCGACCCGAAGCCGCTCTGCCAGCAGCACTTCGGCCAATGACCATACGATAGTGGTCTTACCCGTTCCCCCAATGGCGATATTCCCGATTGAAATAACCGGTACCGGAAGTTTCACTTCAGTGCGGGCGGTACGCTTTTTGATATAGAACCCGAGGCGATAGACCAAAGATACCAGCCAAAGGATGAGAGCCGGAATGGCCCAGAGTGAAAATGCCTCGCGGCGGATTATCTTCTTCCATATACGTTCATACATGGGCAAGTTTTCTCAGAATATAGTTGCCGACCTCCGCCGTAGGTGATTGCGCGAGATCGGCCTCAGTTTTGGTCGCAAATGCGCTCTTCCCTGAATAAACAGACTCTACTACGGAAAACAAAGCCTCTTTCGATGAAACTTCGGCTCCGAGGTTGTGCTCGGCAATATAAGCCGCCGCTTCACGAACATTGGCCAAATACGATCCATACACCACCGGTGTCCCCATCCAAACCGGTTCCAAAATGTTGTGACCGCCGATATCCACCAGCGTACCGCCGACGAAAGCGAGATCGGCGGCCATATACAGATCATTGAGCAAACCGAACTGATCCACCAGCACCACCGCTTCCGCATCCGGGGCATCACCATAGGTTACGACTTTCAATCCGCTTTGCCGAATCAGCGCGCGCACTTCATCGGCACGTTCGATATGCCTCGGCGCCAGTATCAGACGGAAATTCTCATGTTTGGCTCGCATGGAGCGGCAGAGATCGCAGAGAATTTCCTCCTCGCCCGGTCGAGTGGACCCTGCCACAAACAGGAAGTCATGTTCACCAATACCCGCGCGACTCCGAATCTCCTGACGGCGTCCCTCCGACCGCGCTGGCATCGGGGCATCGAATTTCATATCTCCCACGACCACAATCGAGGTGTCATCGGCCCCAAGAGCGCGATAGCGCGCGGCGTCGGCTTCCGTTTTCAGAAACAAACGATCGTAACGCGAAAGCAGATTGCTCAACATCGATTGCACGTGACGGTAGCGACCCAACGCCTTTTCGGTCATCCGACCGTTGACCAGAACGACCGGGATTTTTCTGCTATGAGCCTGCGCTATGAGGCCGAACCAGATTTCCGTCTCAGCAATAACGAGTATTTGCGGGTTAATTCTGTCAAATCCGCGGCGTAAAGAGGGCGCGGCGTCGAGCGGCAAATGACTGAGCGTTACCTTATCGCCGAACAGTTTCTCTGCCGTGGCGTAGCCAGTCTCGGTCATCACTGTTATGTGCAGCGGCAGATCGGGCTTTGCTTTCCTGAGGAAATCTACCAGGCAACTCATCACCTTAACTTCGCCTACCGAGGCCGCGTGCAGCCAGACGGGGCGTTTTTCGGAAGGCTGGATAAGACCGAGCCGCCCCCGCCACAAAGCGCGCCCGCGCGCCGCCTGGAGGCGACCATAAGGATACACCAGGGCGTAGATGATAAAAGTCAGAAACCTGTAGGCAGTCAAAAGCATCACAAGTATTCACCAAGCAGCCGGGCCGTCCGCTCGGATGCTCCTTTTCCTCCCAGGACTTCAGGCACTCGCCTCAGCTTGGTCGTGACCTCATCGCAGTAACTACTTTGCATGATGAACTTATCAAGTTCGGAGGCGATCTTCTTCGGATTCGCTTCGTGCTGTATCAGCTCCGGGACAACCTTCTCGCCCAACACCAGATTGACCAATCCGATTTTATCCAGCTTGACCAGCCGACGCGCAATCTGGTAGGTAATAAAACCCGTTTTATAGATCACCACCATGGGACGTCCGATTATACCGCTTTCCAGTGTCGCCGTGCCGGAAGCGGTCAGCACCACACGGCTGTCGTAAATCACGCGCCTGGGATTGTTGTAGACGACCGAGATGTTGTCATCGGCGAAAGGTCGCAGCGCGGCTTCATAGTCAAAAACACCTTCAATGGCGGCCACCACCGCCCTGGTTCCGTGGTTTCTGTTGAAGATTCGCGCTGAGGCCAGCATCGGAGCCAGCATGCGCTGAATCTCCTGAGGTCGTGAACCGGGCAACAGCGCCAGGACGTCCTTGCCGGACTGAGGAACCTCGGACTGGATGTACTCGTCGGAAATATCCTCAAGGAGGTAGTGCCCGACGAACTCGTTATTGATTTTATGGCGGTCGTAGAGGTCTTTTTCAAACGGCAGTATTACTATCATCAGGTCCACCAACTCGCTGATATCGGCCAGGCGTTTTTTGCCCCAGGCCCACACCTGCGGCGAGATGTAGTATATGATGGGGATACCGAGCGGCTTGATTCTTTTGGCCAAACGAAGATTGAACCCGGGATAATCCACCAGCACCACCGCGGCGGGGCGCTTGTCGGCTATCTCATTCGCGCATTGATTCAGCAGCCGGCGGAAGAAGGAAAATCTCCGGGCAACCTCCCAGAAACCCAGCACCGCCAGGTCGCTGCCACGGGCAAGCTGACGCTGGCCCAAGAATTTCAATTTCTCGCCGCCAAGACCGAAAATCTCGGTGCCTGGCGCGATCTTGTTAAGGGCGACTACCAGTCGGCCGGCCGCGTTATCGCCCGATGGATCACCGACCGACAGGAATAGACCTGTTTTTTTCATCTAAGCCGGTTGTGCCTCCAGCATTTTGGCCAGAGATTCCTTCCCGATACGGTCCACGTCGAGAGCAACCCGCAATGCCTCGGCAGCTTCCTCGACTGAAACCGCCGGAGAACCGTCATCGATAACGGCCTTCAGGAACGAACCCAGTTCCATCCCCAGCATGTCTTCTCCGGAATCCGGTTTCTTGATATACACAAAGTCCTTCCCCGATTTGCCGAGCGGAAGTCTAAGGCCCTGTTTTTCGTTGTCCGGTCCCGCCAAGCGGTAGATATCGGCTTGCTTCTGCGCCAGGTCGAGCGAAAAATAACCGGACTGCTGAAAGATGCGCAGCTTGCGCATGGCGTTGAGCGATATGCGCGAGGCGGTCAGATTGGCCACAGCGCCGTTGGCAAACGTCAGCCGGGCGTTGGCAATATCCGCCCGGTCGGAGATTACCGCCACCGCCGAGGCCTGGATATCGACAACTTCCGACTTCACCAGATATAACACCAAATCGATATCATGTATCATCAGATCGAGCACCACGGCAACATCGGTGCCTCGCGGGTCAAAAGCGGCCAGGCGATGCGCCTCAATAAACGATGGCCGGATATCCAGACCGCTCAGCGCCAGGATGGCCGGGTTGAAGCGTTCAATCTGGCCAACTGTCACTTTGACGTGGAACTTCTCCGCCATTTCCTGCAGGCGTTTGGCTTCGTCGAGACTGACCGCAACCGGCTTTTCAATCATACAATGAACGCCGTGTTCAATCAGAAAGGACGCCGTTTCAAAGTGGGCCGTGGTCGGCACGACAATCGACACCACCTCCACCTGCTCGGCCAGTTCTTCCAGGCTCTTGAAAGCGGTCACGTTATACTCGGCCGCGTACCTGGACGCTTTGTCCTGATCGATGTCAAGCAAACCCACCAGTTCCGACTGCGGAAGCTGACTGTACCATTTCAAATGGTGACGGCCCAGAGCGCCGACACCGACCACACCGGTCTTAATCTTTTCTTTGGGCATCAGGAAACTTTCTTAGAATTGTTTGTCCTAATCTTATTCGGCAAGATAACAAGATGGGAAGAGAAATAAAGCGGATTCTTGGCCACACCAAAGCCGGGTGACCTCGCCCGAATACGTGTGATAAAGGAATATACGGGCTCGATTGTACCCGGCGGCTACTTGATCATGCCACGATTGGACTTCTCGATAAAATCGAGAATGACCTGCACTTCGGGGATCATTTCGATCTCGCTCTTGATTCGCTCGACCGCCTGCGAGGTGTTCAGGTCGGAGAAAAACAGCACCCTAAACGCCGCTTCCAGTTTCTGAATAACCTCACGCTTGAACCCGCGACGGCGCAGGCCGATAGCGTTTAAACCGACAAGGTGCAGCGGGTAACCGGCCACCAGGGCATACGGGCAGACATCCTGCTGAACCCGAAAGCCGCCGCCAATCATGGCATGGGCGCCGATTTTGACGAACTGATGGACCGGCAGGAGGCCGCCGAGGATGGCGTGGTCACCGATTTCACAGTGACCGGCCAGATTTACGGAATTGGCCAGGATCACGTTGTCGCCGATGATGCAATCGTGCGCTACGTGCGAATAAGCCATCAGCATACAGTTCTGGCCAACCGTGGTCTCACCGTGCGCCACCGTGCCGCGGTTGACAGTAGCAAACTCCCGCACGATGGTGCTATCACCGATCACGGCCTTCGTCTCCTCCCCGCCGAATTTCAAATCCTGCGGTATGGTGCCGATAACGGCACTGTGGAATATCTTAACATTCTCGCCAATTACCGCCCCGGAAGCCAGTTGCACCGTCGAACCGACGTTGGTACCGTCGCCTACGTGAACGTTATCTTCGATAATAGCATACGGGCCGACTACCACATTTTCGCCCAGTTCGGCCTTGGGAGACACAATTGCAGTTGAATGAATTTCTCTCATCGATCCACTATCATCGCCATAAAGTCGGCGGAAGCTACGAGGCTATCATCTACGAAAGACTTTCCAGACATCTTGCAGGTGCCGCGCCGGAAGGCCTGCATTTCCAGTTCAAAACGAAGCTGGTCGCCCGGTCCGACCGGTCGACGGAACTTGGCTTTATCTATAGACAAGAAATAAACGACTTTGGACTGCGGCTCGGCGATAGCGTTCAGAAGCAGCACGCCGCCCGCCTGAGCCATGGCCTCGAGAATCAGCACCCCCGGCATAATTGGATGGCCCGGGAAATGCCCCTGGAAGAACGGTTCGTTGATCGTGACATTCTTGATAGCCACCACCCGCTTGTCCGGTTCCAAGTCGAGAATCCGGTCAATGAGCAAAAACGGGTAGCGGTGCGGCATTATCTTCAGGATTGACTCAATATCAAACAGGGCCGCGCTTTTCTTGGAGGCATAGCGACTGGCAATCTTTTTCTTTTTATAAAGCTGGCGCATCTTCCTGGCCAGCGCAACGTTCGCCTTGTGTCCGGAGCGCGCCGCCAGTACGTGCCCTTTGAAAGGAGCACCTATCAGGAAAAGATCACCCAACAGGTCCAGAGTTTTGTGACGGACCGGTTCGTTGTAAAAGCGCAGGGGAATGTCGTTGATAATCCCCGTTTTGCCGACAAATGCCTTGTCTTTCAAATTGAGCGCTTTGCGGATGCGGTCCACCTCCACCTGACCCCTGTCAGAGTCATAGATAATCACGGCGTTGTGAAGACCACCGCCCTTGATCAACCCCGCCTCCTTGAGCATCTCCACTTCCGACAGGAAACAGAAGGTTCGGGCCGGGGCGAACTCCTCCACGAATTCCTTTTCCAGGTCAACCAGCGAGGTGTACTGCGTCCCGAGCGCCGGGTTCTTATAGTCGATCATGAAGGTAATGCGAAGGTCATCCGATGGCGTCACGACCAGATCGACGTTTCGGTCCGGCTCATTGTGCGCCATGGGGGTGTCAATTTCCAGGTAGAACTTGTCGGCATCCTGCCGCTG
>JAUXCD010000120.1 GCA_030619085.1 Candidatus Zixiibacteriota bacterium | reverse complement strand
TTTACCCTGCTTGTTTGGATGGGCACAGAATGCTTCAAGCGAGCAGACAAGGAATACATCAGAAAGGAAGAACGTTACGTTGAGTTGGTGAAATCATTGCGGGGCTTTCAGCTTCACCAGCAGTCTGACGTAGCACAAGCCCGAGAGGCAAAACAAACGTTTCTTGATCAGTTGAATTTGTGTTGGCTCTATTGCCCCGATGAGATTGTCGAGAAAGGGTACGCATTCCTGGCGACACTTAAGACTGGTGCTGGTACCACGGATAAGGCTAGACAGGAGGCTGCCGGCGAGTTTGTCCTCGCTGTCCGCAGAGATCTCTTTAGCCATCGTTGGTTCCGAGGAACAAAACTCAAGGCCGAGGACTTCGAGATCTTGAAAGTCAACTAGTCCTGCTTTTGAGTTCTTGATGCACGGGTGGCCCACCCTATGGGTGGGTTTCTGATCAGCCACAAAAAAGGCCGGCGAAAAGCCGGCCTGATATAATTCTAAGTACAGATTATGCAGATATCGAGTTATTCGTCGCCATTCTCATTATGCTTCTTGTCCGATTTGCCGGCGTCTTCTTTGTCTTTCTCAGACGTCATTTTGTCTTTCCAGTCGGACACCTTCCGAGCAATGCCCGGTACGGCCTCGATAATGCTGTCCCATTTGCCTTTTCCGGTAGCCAGGAATCGGACACCCTTTTCCTCGATAATAATGAATCCGGCCGGTTCGATTCTGGCACCGCCACCGCCACCACCGCCGAACCCGGACATGGCTTTGGTGTCTTCTCCCTGACCGCCACCGGCGCCGAAACCGACTGACAGTTTTATCACCGGCAGTACAGTCGTTTTGCCGACCGTAATCGGCTGACCGATCACCGTTTCTGACTTGGCAATCTCGCGCAGTTCACTGACCACGCCCTTGAGAATATCCACCACGTTATTGGTCATCCTGGTCTCCTTTCTTTCTTCCTATCGCCAACTTGAGCAATTCTCTTAAGGGTAGTTTGAAAACAAGTCTTGTCGTCAGGAATACGAGCTTATAGAACGGCAGAGCCACCGAGCCGCGCACGGCTCCGCTGAGCGACGGCCCGGTCCAATCCGGGACATAAGTGACTCGCCCAGCCACCGCCGGTACTGCCGCCAGGGCGGCCTGGTAATAGCCGAATACCGTTCCGGTGATATCCGGCGAGGTAAACCCGGCGGTTATTTTCCCCTGCAACTCCTCCACAATCACAGCCTTGAGCAGTCCCCGAAAATAAGCCCAGGCAGCTTTCGCCACGGCCGGAACCATCGTTTTCAACTGAGAAAGCGTCGGCCGCCGAGTTCTCTTTTTGGACACAGCTTTTTCTTTGGGCGGTTTTTTCTTTTTCGGGGGCTTTTCCTTTGCCCTGTCCAGAGGGAAACGCTTGATGCGGAGTCCGCACAGCTTTACACAGCCAACACGACCGGCCAGGTCGAATTCGGGTCCGGTCCGGCCCAAACCAACAAAAAGCAGCCGTTGTCCGGGGCCGAAGCGGAACCTGACTCTGATTCTGACAAGCATAACAAGAGTCAGCAACACCAATATGATTAGAAATAGGTAATACATACTCGCACAATATATACTATCGGCCGGTGACCAGGATACCTTTTTGTCGTGGCGGAGGAAAGAGCGATGGCACTATTTGCGATCACCCACAAAAAAGGCGGCCGACAGGCCGCCTCGTGCTGATATCAGTTTTTGCTGAGCCCCAGGATTTTCCACATCAGGGTCGGTGGAATCGAGCCCTCAGACAGAAGGGCGTTGTGGAAATCAGGAAGGGAGAAACTTCCGCCGTCTCTTTCTTCCATGGCGGTGCGAAGTTTCATGATTTCCCGTTTACCCATCAGGTAAGACATCCTATTGGTCGGTGTCAGCGTGATTTTGCGGACCTCCTTGCGCAGGTAATCGCGGTCGGACTCGGTGGAGGCCTCGAGGGTTTCCATCATCCATGCGAGGCACTCGTCGTAAGTGAACTGCCCGGTGTGCAGCTTGACATCGGCAATGATTCTGGCTGCCCGGAAGCGGATATCGCCCAGTACGCCGAGCCACTGGACCGGATCTTCATGGCCGAATAAACCGGCCTCGTATACCATCTCTTCGCAATACAGCGCCCAGCCTTCAATCAACAATAGGTTCTGCTGCCATTTGCGTATCGGGTCCGGATTCATGCCGGCCAGTTGCATCTGCAGGTGGTGACCGGGATAACCTTCGTGTGTTACCGAGCCTTTAAATCCACGGCGGTGGATATAGCGGAAGCGAGCTTCCAACTGCCGGCGGTCGAGATCATCGGGGATCGGTCTGACATAGAAATAGGCTTGCTGCACGGAGTCAAACGGTCCGGCCGGCTGATAAGCGATACCGGGAATCATCGACCGCAAAAACGGAGGTGTTTCCACCACTGTAACCGGCGCGATGTTCTCCGGGATATCCACAATATCGTTTTCTTCGAGGAAAATTCTGACCTGTCTGGTTTCCCAGTTGTAATAGTCGAGTATGTCCTGTTTGGTGAAATTGGCCGGTACGAAAACCGAATCACGGCCATTCTGGTGGTCGGCCTCAACGTAATCTTCGTATTCCCGGTAGGCTGAGTCGGCCTCGGCCAGCAAGGCCTCGCCGATTTTCAGCAGAGAGTCAGCGTCAAAATCCAGAAAGTGTTCATTGGTCAGCATGTAGTCGTAGTTGTTCTTGCCGACAGCAATGCCGGTGTTATCCGTTGACGGGAGGTCTTCGAGGAAGTGCGTAAACTCGGTCATGGCTTCCCGCGCGTGAGTGGAAACTTTGGAGATGTTATCCGCCCGCTCCGGGAACTGTTTCATCAGTTCGGCCGCAGCATCCTTGTAGAACTGGATGCCTGACTGTAGCGATTCCAGAGCTACCTCGCGGTATACGGGGGGGACCTTCTTCAGATTCGACCGGGCGGTGGCAAACAACGATGGCACGGCCTTCATACGGTTGATAATCGACACCACCTTTTCCGACATCGGTGCATGCTGCGAAAGCAACAGGAAATACAGGCCGTTAACGGCTTCATCGACATAGAGTTGCGGTGATTTCTTGTGCCAGGCGATTTGTTTCAGGTCGAGCAGGGCGATATCGACGTTCGATTTGGCCAGCATATAATTGATGCGGTCATGAACCGTCAGCTTGGCCGACTTGTATTTATACAGCTTCTTCTCGTAATTGGTGAGGGCTTTGGTCATGTTCTTGACGGCTTTTGACGAATAGTCGGTCAGCCGGTGGTCATAGGCGTGAATGCCCATCTCCGTGGATTTGACGGGGTAGAACTCCTGCAGGGATTCCAGAATCTCAGACGACAGACCATTGAGTGTCTGGTGTCCTTTGGCCGATGCGAAGTTGACGCCGAAAGCGACCACGACGAAAGTTGCAATCAAAAGCAGTCTAAAAGAACGCAAATTCAATCCTCCTTAAAGAATTGCCGTCAATCTATATGTTATCGGCGGCGTAAGCAAGTCTTGTTAGGTCCGATAAAATACCGCCGTCAATTCAATGTGCAGGGTGTGAGGGAACATATCTACTGGCTGCACCAGTGGCAGCTCGTATCCGGCCTGCACAATCTGCTGAGCATCCCGGGCAAAAGTGGCCGGGTTGCACGAGATATAGAGAATTTTTTCCGGCCGCATGGCCAGCAGTCGTTTGAGGGCTTTCGGATGCAAACCGGCTCGCGGCGGGTCGATTATGACGATATTGAATCTCTCCCGCTCTTCCGGCTTGGAGTTGAGAAAATCCTTAACATCTCCTTCGAAGAAAGAGATGTTGTCCACGTGGTTCGTCAGGGCGTTTTCACGCGCGGCCTCCACAGCCTCTGCCACCAGTTCCACCCCCACCACTTCGGTCACATAAGGAGAGATAAGTATACCGATAGACCCGGTGCCGCAGTAGAGGTCCATCACGCGGTCGGTCTTTTTGGCGTGCAAAAGATCAAACGCCGTGCGGTAGAGGGTCTCGGTCTGGATGGAATTGGTCTGGAAGAAAGAGTTGGCCCGGATGCGAAAAGTGCTGTCAAAGAGCCGTTCCTCGATATATCCCGGACCTAAAAGAACCTTTTCGATCTCGCCGGTGGCGATATTTGATTTCTGACCGTTCTGGTTGTGCACGATAGTCGTAACGGCTGGCACTTCCTGGGTAAGCCTTTTAATCAGCTTTTCCCGCGCCGGGAAATCACCGTAGTTAGTGACGACATTCACCATCAACTGCGACGTGTGTTTCGGCTGACGAATCATGAGAAACCGCATATAACCGCTGTGATTGGTGACGTCGTAGACCGGTATATTTTCCTTGGCCACGAAATTGCGCACCCAGTGGACGACACGGTCGGCATCTTCCGATTGAAGGTGGCATCTCTCCAGGTCGAAAATGCGGTCGAAGTGTCCCCGCTCATGCAACCCCAGCGTGAACCCATCCTCGGTCACATTAAAAGAGAACTCCATCTTGTTGCGATAGGAAAACAGCTCCACGGAGCCGATAACATCGCGTACGACAACATCCGGTAGCTTACCAAGGCGCTCCAGGCAGTCGTTAACCTGCTTTTTCTTGTAGGCAAGCTGGCTGTCATATTGCAGGTCCTGCCAGGTGCAGCCGCCGCAGTATTCGACATGGGAGCAGGGGGCGGCGATTCGTTCGGGGGATTTCGTGAGAATCTCGGTCACGATGGCCTGGTCGTAGCGGGGCTTGGAGCGCGTGATTCGGGCCATGACGGTTTCGCCCGGCAGCCCGCCTTTGAGGAAAACCACTTTACCGTCCATGTGAGCCACCGCCTTGCCATCGAAAGCCAGGTCGGTGATATCGAGTTTTACAATCTTGTCGTTCACGCCTACTCCTGTTTATGTTCCATGTCTTCGGAGTTAAAGCAGAGAAGATCGCCACGCATACATTTCTCCACTTCCAGTTGCACCGTTGGGTGGCCGATGTCAAATTCCTCCGCCAGCATGCGGTTGATTTCGGCGGTAATTCTTGGCCCCGAGTTAAAATTATCCTGCTCCACGCACACGTGGCACGACAGGGCCGCTTCGGTCGACGACAGCGACCAAATATGCAGATCGTGCAGGTCCTTGACGCCGTCGACCTTTGAAATCGCACGCGCCACATCATCGAAATTCACGCCCGACGGCACCGCTTCTATCAGGATCAGCACGGCTTCCTTGATGACAGCCCACGATGACCAGAAGATCATCAGGGCGATTATGGTCGATAGCACTACGTCAACTGTCAGCCAGCCGGTAAGAATAATGACGATACCACCGGCAATTACGGCGACCGACGAGAGGGCGTCGTAGGCCATATGCAGAAAGGCCGTTTTCATGTTCAAGGACTTGCCTTTTTCCGAGTGCAGCAGCCAGATAGAAAGCACGTTGCCGACCAGACCTATGCACGCAACCGTTAGAAACAGTCCGGGTTGACCGATAGGGTGGGGGTCGATAAAGCGTTTGTATGCCTCTATCAGAATGAACACGGCGATAACGACCAGCGACACGGCCGAGATGAAGGCGGCCATCACCTCAATGCGCTTGTAGCCGTAAGTGGATTTTTTGGTGGCGGGAAGTTCCGCGCCTTTTACGCCCAGCCAGGCCAGGCCCAGCGCCGCGACATCGCTGAGATTATGGATAGCGTCGGCCAGCAGGGCCAGGTACCCGGTGATCAGCCCGCCGATGATCTCGGCCACCGTGATACCGATGTTGAAGATGATGGTCCAGAAGAGTCTTTTCCGGGATACCTTATGGCTGTGACCGTGCATCATGATTCTATCCAGTGTAACGGTGCGTCAGCGTCTTCAGGCGCGCCTACATATACTTTATCGATAAGAATCCCAAAATCAACAGTATTACGAAAGCGACTGCCAAAAGGTTGAAGTATTTGTCGATGAAGTGCTTAATGTGGTCGCCATAGCGTTTATACAGCAGACCGATGAGGCCGGTCACGACAAAAAAGCGCAGGGAGCGACTTATGGCGGAAGCTACCAGGAAAGGGATGAAGTTCATTTCGAAAAAGCCGGCCGTAATTGTGAACACCTTATATGGGATGGGGGTAAACCCGGCAATTCCAACCGCCCAGGGTCCAACCCGCATTCCCCACAATTCCTTTTCATTGAACCAGTAGCGGGCCTGGTTGAGCAGCTCGCCAGAGTCGGTTCCGGCCAGGGAAGCTGTCAGGTCGAGCATTTTGTCGCCAATGAGTTCGAAGGCGTAGTGGCCGATCAGGTATCCCAGGATGCCACCCAGTATCGAGCCGACCGAGCAGATGGTCGCGAAGCGATACCACTTACGGTAGGCGCCCATACACAGAGCAATCAGCAGGGCATCGGGAGGGATGGGGAAAAACGATGCCTCGGCGAAGGCCAATAGAAAGAGAGCCAGAAGTGCATAGCGGGAGTCTCCCCAGCCAAGGACCCAGTCATATAGCTTTCTTGTCCACAACAGTGGCACTTTCAGGAATTTTATCATAGAGGTACAATCCGGACACGAGGCATCAGTCCGATGGCTTCGGTTTTTTCTCCAGTTTGAGCCTGGTGAGACGGTTTTCGTCCCGTTCAAGGACCGTGATCACGATGTCGGCTATCTCGACTGACTCATTTTTCTCCGGTAGGTGTCCCAGCGCATCGAAAAACAGGCCGGACAGGGTTTCGGCCTGGTCCTCCGGAAGCCGGCTGTCGAGGAGTTCGTTGACCGCCCCGGGCCAAACCGAGCCTTCGGCAAAGGCCACCGTTTCCGAATGCTTTATCAGGGGCGCGATTTCCGTGTCGTATTCATCCATGATTTCGCCAACCAATTCTTCGAGAATATCCTCCAGGGTGATAATTCCGGCCGTGCCGCCGTATTCATCAAGGACAATCGCCATGTGATGTTTCTTGTGCTGGAACTCTTCCAGGAGTTTCGACAACGGCATGGAATCGGGGACGAAGGTCGGTTTGCGGCACATATCTTTGATGATAATCAGCATGGGGTTAAGTCGCCGAACGATAAGGTCCTTGGCGTAAATGACGCCCACGATGCGGTCAAGAGTCTGCTCGAAGACCGGGTAACGGCTGAAACCGTGTTCTATTACCAGATCGAAAATCTTCTCCGGGCCGTCGCCCAGTTCGATTCCCACAATGTCGGTCCTCGGCGTCATGGCGCGCCGGGCGGTGGAGTCGGCAAAATCAAAAACAGACCGTATGAGTTTCTCCTCGGTGTCATCGAACACGCCCTTTTCTTTGCCCTCAAAGATCATCATGTTGATCTCTTCCTCGGTAATGGGAGCGCGGGAGTGCTTTCTGTGAATCCCCAGGGATCTGACCACCATGTTGGCTGCGCCGCTAAGCAAATTGGCGAAAAACGAGGAGAATTGCACGAAAACATAGATAGGCCGTGAAACGTGGCGGGCGAATTTCTCCGGGTGTGACAGGGCCACGTACTTGGGCACCAGTTCGCCGAAAACGACCGCTACAACAGTGATCAATATGGCCACGGCGCCCACGGCTATTGGCGAGGCGGTCCGCGCGAGAAAGTCGATCGGCTGGGTCTTAAGAAAAGTCTCCAGCTTTGAAACCAGGGTGACGCCGCCAAAAACGCCGGCGAGGGTACCGAAAAGAGTGATACCCACCTGGATGGAGGCCAGGAATTTGTCAGGCTTGCTATAGAGTTTCTCGGCCCGGGCCGCCCCCGGTTTACCTTCCTCACGATTCTGCCGCAACTTGCTCTTGCGGCTGGCAATTATGGAGAATTCCGAAAGGGCAAAAAAGCCGTTTGCCAGAATAAGAAGTAGTATTGCCAGGAGTTCAACGATCAGGTGAGTATCCATGTCACCCCGAACTCTCCGGCGACCACGGCAATGTGGCGAGCGATTTGGAGATCACGCTAATCGGCATAACCTTCATAGATTGACTTTGTGTATGACTCCCTTAGTCGTTTCACTCTCTCGGCAACTGGTGGATGAGTCGAAAATAATGATGAGATGCCTTTTCCGGAAAGAGGATTGACAATCATCATATGCGCCGTGGCCGGACGTTCATCGAGATTGAGGCGCACCGGTGAGCGATGCAGCTTTTCCAGGGCGTCGGCCAGGGCCATGTGTTTACCGGTAATCCTGCCACCGATGGCATCGGCCTTGTACTCTCTCTGACGAGATA
>JAUXCD010000073.1 GCA_030619085.1 Candidatus Zixiibacteriota bacterium | reverse complement strand
TTGTCCTAACTGGTGTGGTCTTGAAGGTATTCTTTTGGAAACCACTTAATGATATTCTCGACAAAGTTAGTGACAGATGGGCATCGCTATCGGAAGGTTATCAGATACTCATCCTTGGTTTCATCGGAGCAATAATCGCAGGGATAATTGCAAATGTTGCTGGATCATTACTTCTTGCAAGAATTAAGACTGCAATGAAAAGAGAATAGATGTTAGATCAAGATACTAAAAGACAAATAGACTCAGCACGTGATATACTGGTTGGAAAAGTGCCTGACCCTAAAGCTCAGGTAGAACAGATCACTACTGCTCTCATCTACAAATTCATGGATGACATGGATCGGGAGAATGAAGAACTGGGTGGAAAAGCCAAATTTCTCACTGGCAAACTGAAGCAATACTCATTTTGTGGGCGGCAGACGTCCTCGTCTGCCCCTCGATCGGTCAAGTGTAGGTCGGGGGCCCTGCGCTGGTGATGGGAGAGAGATAGACAAACAAAAAGCCCTCAGGTGGTGAAGCCTGAGGGCTCTATTTAATTATGCGGAAGGCGGGACTCGAACCCGCACGAGTTGCCTCACTACCCCCTCAAGATAGCGTGTCTACCAGTTTCACCACTTCCGCGTAATCTCTATTTCCGTATTTCCGATCACTGGCCGGAAGTATCAACAGCAGCTGTGTCGGCGCCCGTCCCCTTGAGAAGATCATCGAGGACATTGGAGGTGGCGGCGGTCGAGTCGGCCTGCTGACGCTGCTGCATCTGCAAAGCCTGCTCTCGTTCACGCTGTGCTTCGCGTGTCACCACCGATTCGGTGGGCGTGCTGCCCGTAGCGGCCACCTGACGGTCGCTGGTCTTTATAAAGGCCAACGCCCCACAGTTGAGCATAAAGAGAACAGCCAGGACTGTGGTGGCTTTTGACAGAAACGATGCCGCCCCACGTCCGCCGAAGACAGCGCCCGACATTCCACCACTACCACCAAAAGCGGAACCGGCCAGGCCCTCACCTTTGCTGGACTGCAGCAAAACCACCATTATAAGAGCAATGCACACGATGACGTGAAAAATTACCCAGATCGTAAACAAGAGTTATACCTCCATTCAAACAGCATTAATAATAGCCAAAAAGTCATCAGCCTTCAGCGACGCACCGCCAACCAGCGCTCCGTCGATATCCGGCTGACCCAACAATTCCGCGGCGTTGGACGGTTTAACCGAGCCGCCGTACAATATCGGAATTGTCTCGGCAGCGTCGGCATCCAACTCGGCAATCTTCTGCCGAATAAACCGGTGAACGTCCTCCGCTATATCCGGAGTGGCCGTCTTGCCGGTGCCGATGGCCCAGATCGGTTCGTATGCGATCACGGACTTCATCATCAAATCGGCAGAAAACTCTGAGAGCGTACCGTTAATCTGAGCTTCGACCACCTCGTGAACCTGTCCGGCTTCTCTTTGCGTAAGCGTTTCACCAACACAAATGATCGGTGTCAAGCCAGCCTGAAAAGCCACTTTGGCCTTGGTATTCACCAGCTTATCGGTCTCAGAGTGGTACTGCCGCCTCTCAGAGTGTCCCAATATAACATAGGTCGCACCTACTGTCAATAGCATGTCAGTCGATATCTCCCCGGTGTAAGCACCCGAGGCATGTTCCGACATGTCCTGGGCGCCGAGAGCTATATGGCTTTCGTGCAACAACTTACCGGCAGTAGAGAGAGCCGTGTAGGGAGGACAAACGACAGCCTGGCAACGTTGGTGATCCCATTTGCCCGCCAACAGTTCCTCAAGGAGACTTTTGGTCTCGGAGATGTTGCCGTTCATCTTCCAGTTACCGGCGATTATGTTCTGACGCATATGCGATTATCTCCCAGTCTTATTTGTCAGTCAAGGCTTCAACACCCGGAAGCTTCTTGCCTTCCAGGAATTCCAGCGAGGCGCCGCCGCCAGTCGAAATGTGCGATAGTTTCGCGTCAAGTCCGGCCAATGATACTGCAGCTGCCGAATCACCACCGCCCACGATAGTGACTGCACCCTTGCTTGTCAGTTTGGCCAGACACTCGGCGATAGCAAACGTACCCCGGGCGAACGGTTTGCTCTCGAAGACTCCCATCGGTCCGTTCCAGACAACTGTTCTGGTATCGGACAGGGTCTTGGAAAACAGCTCGATCGTGGCCGGGCCGATATCCAGCCCCTTCATACCGTCCGGGATCTGGTCTATCGCAACCACCTTGGTCTCGGCCGTGTCGGAAATCTCTGAGGCGACCACGCAATCGACGGGGAAGACCAGCCTGGCTTTGGAACCCTTGAATTTCTCCAGAAGTTCCCCGGCCAGTTCGAGTTTATCTTCCTCGAGCAGCGAATCACCGATCGCGTGCCCCATGGCTTTGGCGAAAGTGAACATCATCCCACCGCCGACCACCAAAAGATCCACCTTGTCCAGCAGATTATTGATGACGTCGATCTTGCCCGATATCTTGGCGCCGCCCAAAACGGCCGCGAAAGGCCTTTCGGGATCAGCCAACGCCTGACCGAGATAGCGCAGCTCTTTCTCCATGAGAAAGCCGGCCACCGACTGGTCGAAAAAACGGGTGACACCCTCGGTGGAGGCGTGCGCACGATGAGCGGAACCAAAAGCATCATTGACGTATATCTCGGCGAGCGAGGCCAACTTCTCGGCGAAGGCCGGGTCGTTCTTTGTTTCTTCTTCGTGGAAGCGGAGGTTCTCCAAAAGCAGGCAGTCACCGTCTTTCATTACCGAGACTACGGCAGCGGGCGTTGGACCGATGCAGTCATTGGCGAACATCACCTCGCGGTCCAGAAGTTCTGACAACCGCAACGCCGTCGGGCGCAGCGACATCTCATCGACTCTTTTTCCTTTGGGACGTCCCAGGTGGGAGCAGGCGATCACGCGGCCGCCGTCATCGAGGATTTTCTTCAATGTCGGCATTGAGGCGCGAATACGTCGGTCGTCGGTGATATTACCGTTGGTATCGAGCGGGACGTTGTAGTCCACTCTGACCAGAACCTTTTTGCCCTTGAAGTTGACGTCCGCGACAGTCAATTTATTCATGTTTTTGCTTTTGTCGCTTCAGTTGTTAGAGCATCATCTGGATCATGTCAACCATGCGGTTGGAGAAGCCCCATTCATTGTCGTACCAGCTAAACACCTTCACCAGGTCGCCGTGAACGGCGGTCATTCTGGCATCGACAATGGAGCCGTGCGGGTTGCCGACGATATCGATTGAGACAATCGGGTCCTCGCAGTATTCCAGTGTGATCGACAGCGGGCTCGAATTGGCGGCCTTTTTGAAGGCAGCGTTGATCTCTTCAACCGTGGCTTCCTTCTCCAGCACCACGGCCAGGTCAACCATCGAGCCGTCCGGGGTTGGCACGCGAATAGCGCAGCCGTCCATCTTACCTTCCATTTCGGGAATAACCTGGGAGATAGCCTTGGCGGCGCCGGTCGTGGTAGGTACCATCGAAACGGCCGCAGCACGGGCACGACGCAGGTCCCTGTGCGGAGCATCCAGCAGGCGCTGGTCGCCGGTGTAGGCGTGGATGGTTGTCATGAAGCCCTTGACGATGCCGAAATTATCCAGCAGAACCTTAGCCACCGGGGCCAGGCAGTTGGTGGTGCAGGATCCGATGGAAATAACGTCATGTTTGGATTTGTCATAGAGGTCAGTGTTGATACCCGGAATAAAGGTCCCGTCATGGCCCTTGGCGGGGGCGGAAATCAGCACCTTTTTGGCGCCCGCCTGGATATGCTTGATCGCATCTTCTTTCTTGGTGAAAAGACCGGTGCACTCGAGAATAACATCCGCGCCGAGCTTTTTCCACGGCAGCTTGGCCGGGTCCCTCTCGGTCAGAACGGGAATCTTTTTGCCATCGATAATGATAGTCTCACCCTCGACCCGAATTTCACCGGGATAGCGACCGTGAACGCTGTCATACTTCAGAAGATGCGCCAGTGTTTTGGTATCGGTGATATCATTGATGCCGACAAACTCGATGTCGGTATCACGGGCGGCCTTAAGAACCAGGCGTCCGATGCGGCCAAATCCATTTATTCCGACTTTCATCGAAACCTCCTATTTTGTTGATTGAACTGATTTGAGATACTTGATGCCCACGGTAACCATGACAGCATCGTAATCCCGGACAGTTAACAAAGAATTCGAAAAATAAATGGGTGAATATCTTACATTCATTTCCAATCCGATGGAACGGCTGAAAGGCCAGTCGATTCCGGCCGATAGAGCATAGTTGAAATTTGTCTCTGACTGTTCGTTGAGCGGATAACCGTTGTAGTAGTAGTAACTCGAGGTTGTCAACTGAACACTCCGGCGTGCGTAGTAGAGACCGCCGCCGACCGACAGATAAGGCTGAAACTTTCTGTTGAGAGGGGCCAGGGGATACCACTTCATGTGTATCAGAAGAGGGTAGACCATAAGATTGCCGACATCGGTGCCGGTGGCGTCGCTCATGGTGACCGTGCCCCGGTTGACGATGCCCATGGAGAACTCGATCACCGCCTGGGACCACCATCGGTAGCCGAAGTAGCCCTCGAAATAGAAGCTGGCGTCGTTGATTTTGGTTTCCATGTCAAAAGTGCTGTCGGGCAACAACACCGGTACGGTGCCGCCCTGGTTGGCCCAGACGCCAAGCCGCACACCCATTTGATGCTGGTCGTTGAAGGGAAGTTGAGCCGGTGAATCGGTACCGGCGGCACTGGTAGTCGCCAGAATGGCAACAAGAAACAAAATCAGAAAGTTCGTCCACTTAGCCAAAAAACACCTCAGCAATAGCATAAAAGTCTTTGTCAATCGTTTTAACCGTCTTCATTGCATCTACGAGCGGAGTACCGATAATCTTTGTACCCCTCAGAGCCGTCATCTTTCCATACTGCTTCCGGCGGATCAAATCGATGGCATGGATTCCGTAGCGGGTTGACAGTACCCGGTCGAAAGCGGTCGGGGTGCCGCCACGCTGGATATGTCCCAGGATGACGGTGCGACACTCAAAACCGGTTTTTTCGTATATAATGGCCGACAGCTGGTTGGCAATTCCACCCAGCCGCACATGACCAAATTCGTCTTTCCCCTGATCAAGCATGACCAGTTTGCTATCCGCTCTCTTTCTCTTTAGCTTGGCGCCCTCAGCCACCACGATCACGGAGAACTGCTCGCCGTGAGTATGCCTGACGATAATTTGCTTGACAACATCCTCGATATCGACGGGATACTCCGGTACCAGTATCATGTTGGCGCCGCCGGCGATTCCTGAGGTGAGGGCGATCCACCCGGCTTCCCGCCCCATAACTTCGACAATAACTACCCGGTTGTGGGCCTCGGCGGTGGAGCGGACCCGGTCGATAGCATCAGTGGCGCAAGAGACGGCGGTGTCAAACCCGAAAGTCCGGTCGGTGCCGCTAACGTCGTTGTCGATCGTCTTGGGCACGCCCACGATTTTGATACCCTCCTGGTGAAGTTTCGCGGCCACGCCCAAAGTGTCCTCGCCGCCAATGGCGATGATGGCGTCGAGTTTGTATCGCTCGATAGTCTTTTTGATCTTGTCTATGCCGCTGGTGTGCGTGAACGGATTCGTCCGGGAGGTCTTGAGAATGGTCCCCCCTTCATCGAGAATGTTGACTACGTCGTCAATGGCTAGCGGGACAATCGGGCCGCCCTCGAGCAAACCCTTCCAGCCTTCGTAAATCCCGTAAATGTTGTATTTGTAATTCTTGATGCCCTTGTAAACGATTGCTCTGATTACCGCGTTTAATCCCGGGCAATCGCCACCACCCGTAAGTACGCCAACATTCATTTTCCAACTCCCGTGTCTTTAATAGGTTCACAATATAGTTGTCGGCATAGGGTTGTCAACTTATTTGCCCTGAAGGGGATTTTGTGCCAAATCACGGGGACAAAAGCCGTTACTGGGGAGGATTTTCATAGAGAATCAGGCGGCTGTGGCCATAATCGAAGAGTACCCGGAAATTCTCGAGGACAAGATTGCCTATATTGCCGGCCAGTTCCTCCGAACCGGACAGCCCGTTTGTCGATTCCGACAGCATTACAAGCAGGGAGTCAATCCTGATCTCGCCCATTTCAAACGAGTCGGCGTCAGCCAGATCAACCCCGACCGCACCGCCTACGCCGGCAATGAACTTACGGGGGCCGTCTTTCACGTAAGTCAGTTGGCTGTCAAGGCCGTGGATTTCCACGAAACGGGTATGGACTATCAGACCAAAAGCATTGCCCAGATCGACCAGGAAATTACCGGCTATCCCATTGAGTCGCGCCTCGATAGTCGGTACCTGGGAGGTCAAATGAAAAGGTACCTCCACCCCGCCGGAGGGAACGGCAAAGCGGTCCGGGTCGTATATGGTCAGAGTAGAGTCCTGGTAGTTAATCAGGAAGGGGGAGAGCGAAAGGAAATCATAACCGAGCAGTCCGCCAAAATCCATGTCCTGCGGTCCGCCGGCGTCCAGTGATTTCAGATCCAGAACGCCCGCCACGTTACCGGCAATAGCCAGCTTGCCCAGGCTCATCGAATCGATCCGGACCAGCGAGGCCTCGTCAAAGCCGCTCATGCCTTTGGCCGGCAACGAGCCGACCGTTTTCAGCCTCAGTTTGTCGGCTACCGGGCGATGCAGGACGCTGAGCGACGTTCCCGAATCAAGGATGAACCAGGCTTTACGGGCGCCGTTGATGACGACTGGCACGCGGACATGGCCGAGAATGTAGTCGATTGGCATGACGACTGCGCTGTCGGTGGCGGGGAATACACAGCTGACCCGGTCATTGCGAGGCATTGAGAACAGGGTGGTGTCAAGGTCGCTGTTTGTCTTGACCGAATCGGCGAAGAACTCTGTGATCATGCCCACCTCCAGAACCAGGGACCTGCTATAGAAGGGCCACAGGATGCCGCCGACTGCTCTGTAGTCGCCGCCGAAAGTAGTTGTGGTGAGATTGTCAACGCGGTCGGTCATCACCTCTCGAAGCCCCGTTTCGATATCGAATAGCACCACCACGCTGTCGCCCGGAGCCGGTTGGAACATTACCTCATGATAGACGGCGGAGTCGGTGGTGCGCTCGCCGATATAGCGGCGGTCATCGGTCGATTCTCGGTTCCGCAGGAAAGCGAAGGATTCGAAATACAGCGTCTTTAGAAACTCTCTCTTCTCGTAGCCGTGTAACTCGGCGACGTTGCCACTTAGGTCCTGCTGCCAGGCGACCTGTCCGTCGTATCCCTGGGTGATAGAGAAATCGTCGAATTCCACGCTCAGGTAAAAATGGTCCGGCATCTGAAAATACTGCCGGAACCGACCGACTTGTCCGTTCAGTATCACTTTGCCCTCGGTGGCCACCGAGGGCAAATGCCTGAGGCTGTCCAGCGCTGTCGATCCGCCGATAGACTTGACAAACAGCGAGTCCAGGTCAAAAGCTGACAACGGTGATACGGCCACGATTAACAGTATGGCCAGAAGTTTCTTCATGCTCTTCATACGTAAGTGCACCTCCTGCCGACTATCTCGAATCTAAGAAAAATAGCGCATAAGTACAATCCTTTAAGCCGGGTGTTTAGTGCTTGATGTGATAACGCCTGACGGTCTATATTGATACTTCGAAAAAGAGGAAGGAATACACTGAGACTGCCGGACTTTATACGCTCACATCCCCTGGCGACCGTTCTTGCCATCGCCGTCCTGCTGCGTCTGGTGGCGGTGCTGTTTTCAAAGGGATTCATGGCTTCCGATGATCACTATGAGACGGTGTCGGTGGCGTACAACTGGCTGCGCAGTGGCGCTTTCAACGACAGTGGCCATCTTATCTGGGGCAGTCACGCCTCGGTTGATATCGCCCGGTTTCCACTGTATAATCTGTTTCTGTTTGGCATCATGAAAGTGAACTCCTTCTTTGGCATTGAGTCTCTTGACAAGATGATGTACAGCGTCAGGGCGGTCCATGCCCTGTTGTCGCTGATATCTGTGTGGGCATTGTATCGCATTACCCGGATGGTTACCTGGTCAACGAACTGGGCGGTGGCCGCCGGTCTTTTAGGCGCGGTGCATTTTGCCATGCCCTACCTGGCTGTCCGCAACCTGATTGAAATGGTCGGCGGACATCTTTTCATCCTGGCGGTGTATCTGCTGTATCTCTATCGGGGTAAACATGAGGATCGCTGGCTGGTGCTGGCGGGGGTGGTCACCGGCCTGGCGTGGATGATTCGATTCCAGATAGCCTTCGCGGTTCTCCCCATTCCCCTGGTACTGTGGTATGACCACCGCCGGCTGAAACCGGCCGTGGTGTTTTGCACGGCGGTTTTTTCGATGATTGTGATAGCGGGATTTGTCGATTGGTGGTTGCTGGGAAAATTCATGGGCAGCACCGTAAATTACCTCAGGCAGGCGCTGGCCGAGGGTGCCCTGTACCGGACATCGGTGTTTATATACCCGGCGGTTCTGCTTGCGTTCTTTATCCCGCCATTTTCGCTGGTGGCGTTTTTTCTGGCAGCCCGGAAACGGTTCTGGAGGGAACATAAGATTATTTGTCTTTCTACCTTGACCTTTATCCTCCTGCATGTCTTTGCGGGAAATCGCCAGGAGCGGTTCATGATCCCGATTGTGCCGGTAATCATACTGATTGTCATTCTGGCCCTTTACCAGCATTACCGGCAGGACGGCTTCTGGTTCAAGCACAGGGGGCTGATGCAGGGGGTCCTGGGCTTTACCTTGGTTGTGAACGTAATTCTACTGATACCATTGTGTTTCAACTACAGCCATCGCGGGCTGGTGGAGCCGCTGGCCCGGATAGAGCAGAGCGATCCGGCACACTCTCATATTACTTTCGTGACGTCCGATGCCGCCCGCATTTTCCCGCTGGACTATGGTGGGCTGACCTTACCCGGTCGTAGATACATTCGCAGTTGGACCGACCTGCCCGACAGCTCCGCCAGGACTGACTACTATTTCCTATACCCGAACTCGGCCGAGGACTTGTCAGCCTATATTGATTCGATCAACTTACATATCGGGGAGATCGAGCCGTCATTTCATGTCGGACCATCGCTGGTGGATTATATCCTGCATGCCCTCAATCACAGAAACAAGACGCACGAGGTGTGGGTGTTTGAACCGAAGGGCTGACGCTTATCGAAGGCAGCCGCTTTAGAGGGCAAAAAAAACCGGGCCATCGCCCGGTTTCATCTAAATCACAATCGGTCAAGACTCTACATACTTGCCAATAATCTGACCCATCTTCGAATTCATCTTTGAGTTGGGAAAGACTTCCGTGGCACCGGCGGTCTTGGCCGCTTTCATTTGATCTTTCAGTACGTGCGGTGAGTAGCAGACAATCGGGATAGAGCAGGTAGCGCCGTAAGACCGCAGTTTATTGATTAAGGACGGGGCTTCAATACCGTTGAGGTTCAAGTCTATAACGATGAGATCCGGCTTCAATTCCTGGGCCTTGGTAAAAATCTCATCAGAACGAATCGCCTTAATCCCTTCGGCGTCCAGATTGTCAAGAATACTCATCATCTTGGAGGTAAAAATCATGTTGTTAGCGGCAATAATAACTTTCTTGTTCATAAGCACTAACCCACCTCATTTGTGTTTACCAGGAACATACCAATGATCGAGCCTCGTGAGACTTAAGTATAAGCAATTCTGGCTCAAAAGGAAAGCCCTTATCCTAAAAAAACTTAGGGTGAATCGGGCGACGGTGCGGAATCTGTTTGCTGTCAACGTGTTAAGCGCAAAAATGGATAATATTGTACCCGTCCGGGAGGCCACGGTCTTTTTTGTTGATTTTCGGCCGGTTTTTCCGTAATCGGGGAATACATGAAAAAGACCAAGATCCTCGCGACTTTTGGCCCCGCAGTGGCGTCTCCCACCAAAATCAGCCAGCTTGTCAGGGCCGGGGTGAACATATTTCGCATCAATTGCTCGCACGGGGCAACGGAGGATTTCCTGAAAGCCGTCAATGCGATCCGTGAGGGCGCCAAAAAGGCCAACAATTTCCCGGTTGGCCTGCTTTTTGACATCGCCGGCCCGAAATTCCGCCTGGAGCGGTTTCGGGGCGAATTACCGGTCAAATCCGGCCATAAACTGACCCTGACAACCGGCAAGACCAACTTCAAAAAGCACTTGCTGGGGGTAAATAATCCGGCGATTATCAAATCGGTCAAAAAGGACCATCGGCTTTATATCGACGATGGTGCTCTGATGTTTGACGTGATTGCCACCCAATCCGGCCGCGTAACCATCCGGGCGCGCAATTCCGGAACTCTCCTGCCCGGCAAGGGAATCAATCTGCCTGATACGGATCTGAAAATACCTACCGTTTCAGAAAAGGACACCGAGGATATAAAAACAGCGGTGCGGGTGGATGCCGACTACCTGGCTATGTCTTTTGTGCGATCGGCCAAAGACATCACCCAGGTGCAGCAGATTGTGAAGCGGTTCGGTGGCCGACAGAAAGTGATCGCCAAGCTGGAAAAACGGGAAGCAATTGACAGTCTGGACGAGATTATGAAGGTTTCCGACGGCGTCATGGTGGCCCGGGGGGACCTGGGTGTGGAACTGCCTCCGGCGGAAGTGCCGCGCCTTCAGAAGAAAATCACACGGCTGGCCAATCGGCATCGCAAGCCGGTGATTGTGGCCACCCAGATGCTCGAATCGATGCGGTCCTCACCGCGCGCGACCCGGGCAGAAGTTAACGATGTTGCTTCGGCGGTCTTTGATTTTGTCGATGCCGTCATGCTGTCGGCGGAAACGGCTATAGGGAAGTATCCCCTGGAAGCGGTGCAGACGATGAGTGAGGTTATCAGCACCACCGAAGAGGCGGTTGTTCGTCCCGATATCGAAATAGACAAGCACCAACTCACTTCCGCGATTCCCAACGCAGTTGCCGAGGCTGTGATTCGGGCTGAGCAGTACTGCGACACGAAAGTGATTTTTGCCTTTACTACCTCCGGTTTCACCGCTGAGTTGATATCCAATCTCTTCCCGCCTCAGCCGGTTATTGCTCTGACGCCCAATCAGAAAGTTATGACCGAGTTGTCGCTTTTTCGTTCGGTATATCCGGTGCTGATCACGCAGCCGAAATCGTTTAGCGATATGCTAACCACTGTAAATTCGGTCAGCCGTCAGTTCAAACTGGCGCGCCGCGGCGACAGAGTGGTAATCACCGGGGGAGCGCCGTTTGGCTCCACCATCTCCACCAATTTTATGATGATTCACGAGGTAGGCAGATGAGCAAAGTGCGTATTCGTTTCTTAAGACAACTGGCTGCTTCGTTTATGATTGCTGCGCTGGTATGTTTTGTCGTCGGCGTGGTTGGCACCGAACGCGCCCAGTCGCAGACCAAAAAGGGCAAGAAAGCCACCAAGGAAATATGCATCACGTTCGATGAACTGCCGGTTGCGGAGTCGTTTACCGATGTCGACCGAGTTGCGATCACCGATGCCATCCTTGATGCCCTTAAACTGCACGAGATCAAGGCAGCTGGGTTTGTGGTCGGTTCCCGAATCGGCAACAGCTACGATCTTTTGGGGAAATGGCTCAACAACGGT
>JAUXCD010000106.1 GCA_030619085.1 Candidatus Zixiibacteriota bacterium | reverse complement strand
CCAGCGCTTTCTTGAAGTCGTTGGCGGCGAAAGCTGCGTTGCCGCTCTTGACCAGATCTATATAATCCTCTGCCATTACCGTCTGCATCAAAAGAAGGCCAAATACAAAAACCGCTATGGGTGCGAAAATCTTAGTCATTGGCATTGTTCCTCGGCACGTTTTTGCGCTCCGGGATAAAAAACTCCCCGACCACCAGCAATATAACCAGCAACAACGGAAGCTGGAAGCGGTCATCGTAACGCGTAACCAGGGTGCCTTCAAGTTCCTTTTTCTCCAGTTTGGAGATTTCATCAAAAATCCGGTCCAGTTCAATCTCACCCGCGGTGGCGTGGTAGTACTTCCCGCCCGTGTTCAGAGAAATTTTCTGAAGGGTGACCTCGTCGAGCTTGGATATAATCACCTCGCCGGAGCCATCCTTCTTGAAGCCAACCTTGTTGCCTTCGCGGTCCAATATGGGTATCGGCTCGCCGGCCGGATTACCTATCCCCACCGTGTATATCTTTATACCTTGTTTACGGGCTTCATCGGCCATCGGTTCCACTCCGCCCTTGTGGTCCTCGCCGTCGGTCAGCAAGAGCATGACCTTGTGCTTTTTCTCTTTCTGGTTGAAGGCCTTGGTGGCCATTTCGATGGCCGAAGTGAGAGATGTTCCCTGCACGCTGACGGAAGTATTATCAATGGCATTCAACAGAAAGCGGGCGGCAGAGTAGTCAAGCGTCAGGGGACATTGGATAAAAGCCTGTCCGGCAAAAGCGACAATAGCTATACGGTCTCCCTTGAGACGATCGATAATACCCTGAATCTCCTGCTTGGCCTTTTGAAGGCGATTGGGATTCATATCCTGGGCCAGCATGGAATTGGAGACATCAACCGCCACCACGATATCAAGACCCTCGCGCTTGAGCAGTTCCAAATGCGTTCCGAACTGAAGCCGCGCCAGCACCACCGACAGGAGCATGAGCGCCACAAGCAGTATTACGACCTTGGTACGTTGCCGTGCGAACGATATATAGGGCGCGTTCTTGAAGATCAGCGGCAGGTCGCCGAAGAGGTTAATGAGCTTCTTCTTGCGGGCCAGCGCCCAGAAAATGAACACCCCCAGGGCAACGACGCCGAGCAGGATGATGAAATTTATCGGTTCCGCAAAACGCATCTATTCATAGTCCCCGTTAAGGTAGTTTCCTGAAATAAGTGTTGGCCAGAAACATCTCCAGCACCAAAAGCAACAGACCGGCGTAAGTGAAGTAGTGAAACAGTTCCTTGTACTGGATATGGGCCGCGACTTCGATTTCCGTTTTTTCGAGATTGTCGATTAGGTCGTAGATCTTTTCCAGTTCCTCACCCGACCGTGCCCGATAGTATTTGCCATCGGTCTTGTCGGCAATTTCCATCAGCGAGGCTTCGTCGATGCGAGTCGGCTGATAAACATAGCGTTTGCCGAAGATCGGGTCCTGGTATGGGAACATCACGTTGCCCGGCTTGCCTACGCCGATGGTGTATATCTTGATATCAAACGTTGCCGCCAGGTTGGCCGCCGTGATAGGGTCTATCTCACCGGCGTTGTTGTCGCCATCGGTCAACAACACTATTATCTTGCTTTCCGACTCCGATTGCCGGAGCCGATTAACAGCCGTGGCGATAGCCATACCGATGGCTGTGCCGTCCTCAACCAGCCCGAAATCAACATCGTCAACGAAATTCAACAGCACGCCGTAGTCCGTTGTCAACGGACATTGAGTAAAGGCGTAGCGGGCGAACACCACCAGGCCGATGCGGTCGTTAAGGCGCTTGTTAATGAATTTCTTGATCTCTTCCTTGGCGACGAACAAACGGTTATTCGGTTTGAAATCCTCCCCCTGCATCGACGAGGACACATCGAGCAGCAACATGATATCGACGCCCTCGGAAGTCACTTCCTGGTACTCGGTCCCGGAGCGGGGGCGGGCGAACGCCACCACGAACAGAATTATCGCGGCAATGCGCAGTACGGTTAAAAGGAAGCGATACCGTTGCCTCTGAGTGCGGGCAGCTCGTTTCACGATGCGGATGTCGGAATACTTGATAGTGGCCGACTTGAACCGCTTGCGCCGAATATGATAGATCAGCATCGCCATCACTATCAGCAGGCCCACAATGAAGATGATCATCGAAGGTACGTTGACATCGACCAGGTCGAAGATATTGATGCTGAATCCTGAAAACTCTATATTCACGGCAGCTTCTCTCCTGCACCCACGGTTTCAGTAACATTGGCAGAGCCATTGACCGGTACCATACGCCGGACGTAGTCCGCGCGCACTAATTCGATCATGTTGTGAACAAAGTCAAAGTCCGTCTCGACGCAGCCGCTCTCCGGTATCATTTTAGCGAACTTCACCAGGTCGGCGTGTTTGAGGAATCCGCCGGTGTCATCGAAAAGGCCATCCGGCAGCTTCTCTTCGTAGAACCGGCCCAGAAACTCTTCGGTGGTCATGTCCAGCACGTTTATGCTGTATATACGTCCCAGATACTCGCGCGCTATTTCTGTAAGTTCTATATAGTATTCCTTGTGCTGGCCGTCGCTTGGCAGATTCTGCTGATTGAGCACGGCGAGCTTTTCAAAAGCAATCTCCCACGCCGGCCGAAGGTCAACCGGTTTGCCGGCGAGCTTTCTCTTGCGCAACCGCCACCATATCAGCAGAGCAATAACCACCAGCAGCAGGAAAGCGGCCCCACCCAGCAGGTAATACCGGGTCAGGTCGCGCTGAAATTCGTACGGGGCCTTCAGCGGTTTGACGGCGGTGGTGTCGGCGGCGTCAGCCAAAAGTGACTTCACTTTAATAGGGACCACTTCCGACAGCATGATTTTCCGGGATCCATCGGGCAGATTAAAACCAATCGGCACCGGTGGGATCAGATAGTCACCGGTGGTGAACGTGCTCAGGATGAAAACACTCTCACTCTTCTTGCGTCCGTCAGGGAGGTCGGAGGTAATATCCGCGGTGTAATCTTTGACATCGAACGCTCCCAAATTGGCCCCCAGCGGCGGCGGGATCAATTCGATTGTTGAGTCATAAGTAATCGCCACCGTGTAGGTGATCAGGTCGCCGATATAGATCTCGGCCCGGTCCACGGAAGTCGTAATTTCGATACCGGCCAAAGAGGCCACCGTATCAATGTCCTCCTGACCATAGCCGCTCGCCGCGGTCATTGCCAACAGGCAGAAAACGAATATGTATAGTCGCCTGAGTTGCATATTGCTCAGTTATTTGTTACGTTCGTCACTTCACGTTTCGGTCAAAGAATTCCACTTTTTCCACCGACGCCAGCTTGGAGATATAATCGCCGTAGGCCGCGCCCGCCTTCTCCTGTTGGTAGTCAAGGAACACTCGCGTCTTCACCGAATCGTACGGAGCGCTGTCGTAGCGGGAATCTTTATTGGCGGCGTAGTAGTTCCTGACATCAAGGGTGTCGATCTTTACCTGCGGCATGACCTTGTCGGCCACGTATTTTTCCACCAGCAGACGCTTGCGCAGGAGCCGCATCTGCTCGGCGATATCCGGGTCATCGCCGTAGTTTTCCCTGACGGCGGCGCGATATATCAATTCAATTCCCACGTACTGATGAACAAACCCTACCTTCGCCTGGGCGTTCAGAAATTGCTTCTGGACATCCGGCGGGAGAGCCTGTATCTGGGTCTCGATCTCCGACAAGTAGATGGGCGTTCCGCCAACGCGTGCCACGATCACATCCCCTTCGCCTGCCGGACGGGCATCGATATCCGTGGCCACGTCGAGTTGCCGCTTGGCATCGAGCACGTTCCCCATTTTCTCCAGCGAGGCTACGAGTTTTTTCGAGGCTTCGGTCGCGAACGAGCCTTCCGGATTAAGCGACCGCGCCTTGAGCAGGTAAGCCGCCGCCTTTTCGTAATCAACGATATTCTCGAAATATATCTTGCCGATCAGGTAGTTGATGTTGGCCCGGGTCTTGACTTCCAGCGTCTCATCGGCCAGTATCTTCTGGTACTCCTCAATGGACGCCGCATACAATCGGCTGTCGCGCAGCTCTCCGGCGAGTTTCTTGTGCAGATTAATATCCACGCCGCCGGAATTATTCCCACACGAAGCTATGACCACGGCTATCACCGCCATTGCCAAAGGCAAGCGGGCGTATTTGAAATAACCAACCAACATATCTAAAGTCTCTTTCCTCTCATCTTGAAAAAGTTTATCAGCGGCACGATATACGACTGATCCGTCCGCACGTTGATGAAATCCAGATTTATCAGTTGAAAACTCTTCTTCATATTAAGCATGTCTTCATTGGCACGGGCGGAGAATTCTTTCCGGAACTGCTTCGAGCCGGTATCGATCATAAAGACCTCGCCGGTTTCGGCGTCCTCAAGCTCTATCAAGCCGACATTGTCGAAACTCATTTCGCGCGGGTCAGTGACCTTGATGGCAATCAGGTCATGCTTGTTGTTGGCAATCTGAAGCGGCTTGTAGAAATCTTCGGACAAAAAGTCTGATATCACGAACACCACCGACTTGCGTTTGATCACCCGGCTGAAGTACTCTAGGGCGCCGGCGATATTGGTACCGGTTCCGGTCGGCTTGAAATAGAGAATTTCCCTGATAAGCCGCAGCACGTGAGCGCGCCCCTTCTTGGGCGGCACGAATTTCTCAATCGTATCGGTGAAGATGATCAGGCCGACCTTGTCATTGTTTTTGATAGCGGAGAAAGCCAGCAGGGCGCACATCTCGGCGGCGGTGTCATTCTTGAACCGCTCCCTGGTGCCGAACCGGCCCGATGACGAGGCGTCGAACAGCAGCACCACTGACAACTCGCGTTCCTCTTTGAACTTCTTGATATACGGGTAGCCGGTGCGGGCGGTGACGTTCCAGTCGATGAGACGAATATCATCGCCCGGTTCGTACTGACGCACCTCCTCGAACTCCATTCCCTGCCCCTTGAAGGTGGAATGGTACTCACCCGAGAAAAGGTCATTGACCAGCTTTTTGGTCCGTATCTCGATCCGGCGGACCTTTTTCAGCACTTCTTTGGGAATCATAACCTAACGCTTTGGTTTACGGAACCTCGACGGCGTCAAAAATCTTCTGGACGATTTGATCACTGGTGATCTCTTCCGCCTCGGCCTCATAGGTAATCAAAATGCGGTGACGCAGTACGTCGGTGCCGATTGCCTTGATATCCTCCGGCGTGATATAGCCGCGACCTTTCAGGAAGGCGTGAGCTTTGGCCGCCAGGTTTAAATAGATGGTAGCGCGCGGCGAGGCGCCGAACGCGATCAGGTCCTTGAGATCGCCCAGGCCGTACTTCTCCGGCTCACGGGTGGCGAAAATGATGTTGACGATGTACTCTTTGACTTTCTCGTCGACATAGATTGACCGAACCACTTCGCGAGCCCTGACGATATCCTGTGGCGAAATCACTTTCGATACCGCTTTCAGGCCGGTCTCGGCGTTGGCATCCATAATCTGGCGTTCCTCCGCCGGTGACGGATAGGTGACTTTCAGCATCAGCATGAACCGATCCACCTGGGCTTCCGGAAGCGGATAGGTGCCTTCCTGCTCGATCGGGTTCTGGGTAGCCAGCACCAGGAAAGGTTCCTCCAGCGGGTAGGTGTTCTCACCAATCGTGACCTGGCGCTCCTGCATGGCTTCCAGCAGGGCCGACTGCACTTTGGCAGGGGCGCGGTTGATTTCATCGGCCAGGATTATATTGGCGAACACCGGGCCCTTCTTGACCGAGAACTCGGAAGTCTGCGGATTGTAGATCATGGTGCCGATCAAATCCGCCGGCAGCAGATCGGGAGTAAACTGAATCCTCTGGAATTTCGCCTGGATAGCGTCGGACAGTGTCTTGACCGACAGCGTCTTGGCCAGACCGGGAACACCTTCAATCAGAATGTGTCCATTGGAGAGAATCCCGATAAGGAGCCGCTCCACCAGATACTTCTGACCGATAATTACCGAACTCATCTCACCCGTGAGTTTTTCGACAAACGATGACTCGTTTTCTACGCGGGCTTGAATTTCCTGAATATCCGTGTCCATTTATCCTCCATCTCAAATGCAGAGTTACATATTTACAAAGAAATTACGAATTTCACTTTCCCGTCGAATCGTCTCCCCCGGCGCCGCCGTGACAGGTCGAAACTTGTCTTTTCGGGCATCGACAAACCAGCGCCAGAGACGTTCTCGCTGTCCTTCGCCAAGATCAGTGGCGGCCAGCTTTTCGGCCAATTCCTCATCACTTACCGAGGAGGCGTCGATACCGTACTTGCCATCCATGAACTGCAACAGAATATCGTGCAGGCCGGTTTGGAATTTCTTCAGATCCGTACCGGCGGTCGCTTTCAAGCCGGTGAGGTCTTCCAGAATCTGCTGCACAGGCGTCTTGACGACTTCTTTCGGCCTGCACGCAGAGCGCCGCCAGATTACCACCACAACAATCACACCTATGATAATCACTACCGCCACTATTATATATATAAGTGCTTTACCGCCCTCACCAATCACCACCGGTATCGGCTCGGCAATTGTCACGGCCATCGGCTCGGTAAGCAGTTCGCCCGCCACGGAGTCGGGCATAGTCATATAGCTTATGGTCACCGCATTGATACGGCCCTGGCCGGAAGCGGTTGGGATGAGCACATATTTATATTTCTTGGTGGTAACCTCGTCGGCACCGCTGCCGGTGGAGCCAATCGACGATGAGAACCCTCGCACCTGCAAACGGTCAAAAACGGGATTAAGCGGCCGGTCGAAAAGATAAGCGTATTGCGGGCCATCCCACTGCAGGCTGATCTCAAAAAGCAGCGAGTCCTCATAAGCAACCTGAGAGCGGTCAAGTGACTGGGAGACAGAAATAGCCTGGCCAGCCACCGGCAGACACAGCAGAACAAGAAATACCAGTGTTGCTATTTTCCGAGTTTGCATTTTTACAACTGCTGTCCTTTCCACGGCCTTCTACAGTCACTAACTGAAATTATACTGACTTTGGCCGAAAACGTTTCATTCTCATGCCAGGAAAAGTGCCAATATCCCCAGTGCCATTCCGGCTTTGAGGGCTGCCGAGCAGATTCTTAGACGTTTCGGGCTGTCTTTGGCCAAAACGAAAATAAAGACGGCGACCAGTGGCAAATCAATTAAATAAATGACTATCAGCTCATACCAGAGACCGAACCAGCCCTTGAATACAGGCAGCAGCGTCAGCACCACCAGGACCAGAAACAGAGCCACCACCAGGTACAAAGTCGGTCTCACGCCCATCAGTTGCGGCAAAGTTTTAACAGAGGAGCGGCGGTCACCCTCCATATCTTCAGTATCCTTGATAAGCTCTCGCATCAGGTGAAATATCACGGCGAAAGCGGCCGGAATGAGCGGTCCCGGCAATGCGAACGCACCGTCACTGTCCAGCGCCAGTCCACCGGTGACGAAAGTCAGACCACCCAATGCGGCCACGGTCAGGTTGCCGAAAACAGGAATGCGCTTAAGCAGGAAATTGTAGCCGGCCAACGTAGCTATGGCCGCCACCACCATTATCGTAACGGCTACATTTACACTTGCGGCGAACACCAGAGCGGCCAGATTCAGAGCAACAGCCAGAATCGCGGCGTACCGGACCGAGAGCTGCCCGCGGACTAAGACTCGATTCGGATGATTGATGCGGTCAGACGACCGATCGACGATGTCATTGACAACATTGCCTGCGGCGCAGACCAGAAAGGCGGCAACCGAGGCCAGGACCGGGCCGTAATAACCGGTTGCATCGACGGTCAGGCGCGCCCCGATGAGCACACCGGCCATAGCCAGCAAACAGTTAAGGGTTCGAATCAGTCTGAATGTGTCGAAGATCACGTGCACGGGACGAGGATAGTCACAAGCGTCCGAACGGTCAACTTTTATATGTCAGACGAGAATTCCACTGACAGGCGCGGCTGGTCAAAGCTGACGCGGCGGTTCCAGCCAAACGACAGTTTCACCAGGCGTCCAGCCTTCTCGATGGCAAAACCCAGTCCATACCCGGCCTCGTAGGATTCTTCGGTCTTCACCTCACCCGGCCAGCCAGCCACCCGGTTATTCAGGTAGGCGGCATCGTAAAACGCAAAGACAAAGCCGTTTGAAAAGCACAGGTGTGGCTCGACCGTGCCATAGGCGGTGCGAATAGCGGCAAACTGGTCGTTACGGAAACCTCGCAAAGTTGTCGGCCCGCCCACAAAGACCAGTTCCGATAGCGGCGGCAGGTCTTCATCGGTCTCCAGACCGCGATAGTTGAGTCCAATGTGACCCACCAGAGCGGAAGTGAGCCGACGATAAAACCGCAGAGTAACGGCATTTCGGGTCTCATAGAATACGCTCGGCCCGGTCGGGTTGCTCAGTTTCCCAAAATCATACTTGCGATAACTGTAGGAAATTGACAGCGCCAGGTCGATCCCGGCGGCCGGATTCGTCTGGTTGTCCAGGCTGTTTCTAATCAGAGAGAACTTACCGCTGATGCTACTATGTGACGGGGTATCAAGCGACGACTCCACCGACCGCCAGGCGACGTCAAGACCGAGAGCAAAGCCGACATCAAGCCCCAGCCGGTAACCGGCCTCGGCGGCAAACTCATAGAATTGATCGCGATAATCGCGGGTTCGCACGCCCGCGCTGACAGCATCGAGTCCCAGCCAGAACACCGGCTGACGGTACTGCAGGTCCAGCACCGTGCGGCCCTTTTCCCTTCGTTCGGAGAGCAGTTTTACCAACCGACCCTGCCCGAACAGGTTGTTGAAAGTCATGTCGAGCGACCAGACAAACCTGCTGTCGATACCCGAGGTGTAACCGATGCCGCCCTCGATAAGAAACGGTCTCTGCTCGGAAAAGCGCAGCAGCAGGTCGGCGCTGGTGTAACCCTGCCTCGGATTGATTTCAACCGGTGGAT
>JAUXCD010000179.1 GCA_030619085.1 Candidatus Zixiibacteriota bacterium | reverse complement strand
GTGGCATCGGCCAACTGTACGCCTTTGACCAGCGCGGCCAGTCAAAGACCGACTTCCCGCTGGAAATAGATGATCGCTTCGCGCAGGATTTTGTTTTCACGCCGCCAGTGATTGCCGATATCGAGTCCGGCGGTTCACCGGAGATTATTGCTCCGATGTTTGGCGGCAACATATATTCGTTCGGTGCGGGACCGACTTACGGTTTCCCGCTGTCCGGCGGAGAGCGGTGCAACGGTTCGCCGCTGGTTGTCTCGGACAGCACCGGTGGTAAACTGGGGTTTGTCGGTGACGACGGCTGGTTCTATCTTTGGGACTGGTGGGCGGCTGACTTTGACCGGTCCACTTCGTTCTGGCCGATGGCCGGTGCCGACCCGGAAGCGAGCTTTGCTTTTGACCAGGCAAAACTTGCGGCACCGGCAACCTTTGCCAGTATGCTGCCTGAAGAGAAGTATTTCTCATATCCCAACCCGGTGACCGATGGCACGACCAACATCCGCTACTTCCTTGGTGAGGAGGCGCAGAGCGTGACGTTGACGATATACGATCTCTCCGGCAAGGAGGTGACCAGTCTCAGTGGCAGCATATGGCAGGGTGTCAATGACCAGATATGGCAATGCGACAATGTAACCCCGGGTGTGTATCGCTGTGTGATCGAGGTTGATTTCGGGGGACAGACAGAAAACGCTTTCACGGATATCGCAGTTATCAGATAAGAGGATAAATCGATGAATTCACGTGTTATTTCAAGATGTCTACTGGCCGGTGTGTTTCTGGCCGTGTGTTTCACCACTTCGACCTCGTGGTCAATCGAACTGCAGCCGACGGTTTTTGATCAAGGCATCCAGCAGGTGAGGTTCGAAACCGGCTTGACCTCGGATAATTCCGACATCTGGCTGGCAGCAACTGACCAGGAGGAGGAGCCGCAATTTGAAGAGGAAGCTCAGTGGGAAGCAAAAGCCCTGAATTACAAACAAAAATCTCCGCTGAAGGCCTTCTTCATGTCCTTGGCGGTCCCCGGATTGGGTCAGTTCTATTATGGTAGCAGGATCAAGCCGGTCGTTTTTGTCGGTGTCGAAGCGGTTAGCTGGCTGATGAACTCCAAGTGGAGCGGCGACGGTGATGATTTGACTTCCGCCTACGAAGTTTTCAATCTCGCCCACTGGTCGCGGGACAGTTACGGTTCCTATCTGTTCGACGTCTGGGGCGACAGCTCCGATACAGATATCAACGACGTTACTCATCATCTGCCGGAGACTAACACCCAGCAATATTTTGAGATGACGGGCAAGTACGACCAGTTCGGCTGGGGCTGGGACGATGCCGAGATAGGTGGACGCGATCTCAATTCCCATATTAGCGTCGGCGACCTGGAGAAGATCACCGATGACTCGACCACTATTCCGTCCTCGGAGAATCGGTTCACCTATGAACAGATGCGCGACAATGCCAACAAGAAATACGATAAAGCTGACCGGATGATTTATGTGGTTATGTTCAATCATCTTGTCAGTGCTTTCGAGGCCTACATCACGACCAATAAGCACAATAGCGCTCTGAAGAATGCTGAGAACGAATTCGCAGTTCAGGTGAGGGCGTCGCTGAGAACATCGTACGTCAAATGGGACACGCCGTTTATGAAAGTTACCTACAAGTTCTGATAAGGTGATATGAGATATTTTACTGCTATAGCCCTTGTTTTGCTGTTGGCATCATCAGCGGCGGCCGTTGAGTTGAAGCCCACACCAATACAGTCGCAGATGCATCAGGCGGCGCTGTTCGCCCAGCAGGATGACTTCGATGATTTCGATCAGCCCGCCCAACCCACGCGCTCGGAATTTCAGGAATCCGTTGATTGGGGGAAGGCACGGACGGGCAAGGTCTCCACGTTGAAAGCTGCTGTCTATTCAATGCTCCTGCCGGGAATGGGTGAGTACTATGTCGGCAACCGGGGCAAGGCGAAGTATTTCTTCGGCGTCGAGGCCGCGGCCTGGATTGGCTTTATCGCGTACCGGACTTACGGAGGCTGGAAGAAGGATGATGTTATTGATTATGCCGCCGTCCATGCCAATGCCAGTCTCGAGGGAAAGGATGACGAGTTTCTCGATTTCGTTGGTTTCTACGATGACATCGATCAGTACAATTCCTTCGGGCGTGTGTTCGACGACGAGCGACCGTACCTTGAAGATAATGCCGACAATCACTGGCGCTGGCAGAGTGATGACGACCAGGCGGCTTATCGACACCTGAAAAACCAGAGCCGCGAGGCTTACCGTCGGGCCAACTTCATGATCGGACTGGCCGTGGTCAACAGGATCATGTCGGTGATCGATGCGGTGCGCGATGCCCGGAGATCGAGATCGCTGATCGATCAGGATTTCACCGCCGCTCCCCGCTATAAATTCGAGATCGACCCTTTGAGTCGGCGTGACCAGGTCCGCTTCACTCTATTCACAAATTTCTAATCGGTGAGATGTTTAGATCGACGCGACATCTTTCGCTGCTGGCGGCATTGCTGCTTTTGTCATGCGGGGGACCGTCAGGCGGCATAAAGCAGGAAGCACCCGACAGCCCGGTGCCGGTGGCCGTCATGGTTGAGCGTGTCATCTCCGGGGCGGTGCTGGGGATAAGTCTGCAAAACCCGGTGGGGCTGGCTGCCGATGCCAATGGCAATATCTACCTCAGTGACGCCGGCAACAATCGGGTCATCCGATTCGATTCCATCCTCACGGCCAGACAGGAAGTGGGGGGACAGGGACGCCAGACGGGACTGCTCAATAATCCATCATACCTCTGTGTCGATAACAGTCTCAACATCGTGATATCGGAAGAGGGTAACCGCCGCGTGTCACGCTTTAACACGAACCTCAATTTCGTCGACGTGACGGACTTCTACAATCACGAAGACCAAACCGAGTTTGGTTATCCATCGGGACTGGCCGTGACCGATTACGGCGAAATGTGGGTGGCCGACCGGGAAAAGAATCGCCTGGTCGTGTTTGACCGCACCGCCAAGTTTGATCGATATGTCGGTGATTTCGGATACAGCGGAGGGCAGTTATCCGACCCGACAAAGCTTCTGATCGATGAAGGGGGTGATATTATTGCCTGCGACGCGGGTAATCATCGACTGGTTCTTTACGATGAATACGGTAACTATCTCGGCAGCATTCGCCATAACAATATTACGTCTCCGGTTGCGGCAGCTCAGCATCGAGAGAGGTTATGGGTCATTGACGGTGAGTCCGGCACGCTGTACAATATCGATTTCGATGGCAATCT
The DNA here is from genome assembly GCA_030619085.1 of Candidatus Zixiibacteriota bacterium. GTDB lineage: Bacteria > Zixibacteria > MSB-5A5 > GN15 > FEB-12 > JAUXCD01. The sequence goes on along the minus strand of JAUXCD010000179.1, from coordinate 2,469 downwards.
CGTCTTTTCCTCCGGACCGCTCCTGCCCGGCAGCGACCTGGCGCTTAAGTATCCGTCCGACATTATCGCTCTGTCCGGCGACCGCCTGTTAATTTCTGATAGCGGCAATAACCGCCTGGTGCTCTGCAAGGCAATTTACGACAGGTAACCCGGGTGAGATTACGGGGCATAACCAGGTCGCCGATGTCACCAAGATTTCTTGCAGCTTTTCTGATGCTCCTTGTTATGTACGGCGGTCACGCCACCGCCTCGAAATCCGTGTTCACGTTCACGGCGGAAGATATTCCTCAGCAGCTTTCGGTCAACTCCAGTTTCATATTCAGCGGCAGCGACTCACTTTATCTCAACGGCCGCTTACTCAGGCGTGATATCGACTACACCTTTGACAACCGTCGCGGGGTTTTCGATCTGGCCCTTATGTCGAGGGGCGATTCGGACACCCTTCGCGTGACATACGAAAAAGCGCCGGCCTGGCTGCAGACTTCGTACGGTAACGAAATCCCCGGCGTCGCACGTTCCGGTCGTGTTCGGCCGGCCACCGACAGGGGGCTGCCCGGGCGCGGTCGCACGGCCACCGATGTCAACATCACCGGGGCCAAAACATTTAGCTTCACCGCCAGGACTTCCGAAGGTTCCGATTTCACGCAGTCACTCGATCTCAAGATATTGGGCCGACTCACGCCGGGCTTGGAAATTTCCGGGTCGGTCTCTGACCGCGGGTACGATCCGTCGTACGGAACGGCCAACAGTCGTATCAGCGAATTGGACAAGATCAATATCCGGTTGCAATCGGCAGTGTTTGAAGCTCAGATTGGCGACATTACCCTGGGCGGACCGCTTGTTGATCACACGAGTCCGCGCAAGAGAGTATCGGGAGCATCAGTCCGTTTGCACTCGGACAGGTACTACTTCGATGGAGTCGCAGCGCGGCCAAAGGGGAGGTTCCAAACGGTCAGGTTTCAGGGACAGGACAACCGTCAGGGGCCGTACCAGATTGGCGAAGGTTCACAGGCGCGGGCGATTGTCCCGGCTTCCGAGGTGGTCTGGCTTGATGGCCGCAAGCTCGAACGCGGCGCCAATCACGACTATACCATGGACTATCCTACTGCTCGGATAACGTTCAATGTCACCCATCCCATTGATTCGCGGAGTCGGGTAGAGATTGATTTCGAACCACTGGCCACCGATTATCGGGGCGAACTTTACGGCAACGCCGCCGGGGCGATGCTGGGTGATTCGGCCTTTGCTGTCGGCGTCGAATGGCTGCGCGAGGGGGATGACCGGAGCCAGCCGCTTTTGGGCGAGCTGTCCGAGCAGGACAAGCAACTTCTGGCTCTGGCCGGCGATGATCCCACCGCTGCTTACCGTTCGGGCGTGCGGGCTGACACTGCGGGCACTTATGCCCTGACTATCGATAGCCTGGGCGATTCCGTGTTTTATTATGTGGGCGAGGGCTTGGGCACTTACTCCGTTACGTTCAGCTATGTCGGCAGTGGCAAGGGCAACTATCGCTTTCTGGGCGGGCAGCGGTATCAATATGTGGCGGTAGGGCAGGCTGATTTTCTGCCGATAGTGATCGTTCCACTCCCGGAACGAACGGATTACTATGGAGCCAGCCTCGCCGCGAAAAATCGTGTCCTCGGGGATTTCGAGGCGGTACTGAAACAGTCAAGGTACGACCGTAACCTGTTCTCTTCGCTCGATGACGGCGACAACGACCGCGTTTACTATGACGTAAGCAACGTCAAAGACTGGAGAGCACACGGCAGGAAAAACCGGCTATCGCTGAGGACACGCTTCAGGGAGGCGGGCTTCGAAAGCCGTAGTCGTCTGTTTGTTTCGGATTTCAACCGCAGTTTCCTGGTACCGACATCGTTTACTGCTGCCACCGACGAAAGGCTGCACGAGTTCTCATCCGTCGTAACGCCGCTTGCGTTTCTTGATCTAACCACGGAATACTCGGTGCTGGACTATGCCGATGCTTTCCAATCCCGGGCCGGGCGAGTGGCCTCTGTTGTCAAGGCGAGCGGCGACGTTACATTCACCGGCGGCTATCGGCGCATTGATGCGCACACAGACAGCCTTGATCAGCGTTTGGATGGTGAAGGCAGTGTCTATCAAGCGGGCGCCCGGGTAGGTCTGACCGACAAGGTCGAATTGAAGACCGGATTCGAGCACGACCGCCGTGAAAATGATTACACCACTGTCCTCACTGGAACCCGGTACAACCGGGCTGATATTGCGCTGGCCGTTCCCCATGAGCATCTGGCCTATCAGCGATACATGGAGGATAGCCTGATGACCGGTTGGCAGGAAACGCTGACTCGTGACAGAGTGTCGTTGGCCTCTGAACGAAGGTTTGGTGATTTCAGCTACAAAAGCAATTTCGCATACCAGTGGTTGACCTATACCGATGCGTCGGAAACGAGCTTTTTGGGCCGTGTCAACTATGACTACCAGCGGAGGGTC
>JAUXCD010000086.1 GCA_030619085.1 Candidatus Zixiibacteriota bacterium | reverse complement strand
TCCGATGTAGTGATATATCAAATTACTTTTACAAGAAATGGCTCCTCTGTTCGTTGTTTTAGAGTGGGGAATCTCTTTTTGACACCGGAGAGGAAGTTCACACTTGACTTGGGAGGCTCAGCCTTTGCATATTAGGTCACACATAAGAAATGCGGGAGGCAGCATGTTCAGAATCAGTGTTCTAATCACTGCGTTAACTATCTTTCTATGCCTGGGAGCGGCGGATATGTCGCAGGCATCTGTTCGAAAAAAAAGAACCGGCCTTAAGAAGCCGGTGGTGATACAGCCACACCTGCTGTCTATCACCCCGTGGGTCCTGGGTGGATCATTAACTTCAGAGTCAGGCAGCCGGGCGGACATCGGAAACAAGGGACTGCAGAATAGGATCCTGTTTGGAGGAGGGCTCTCGGTCCGCAGGAATGTAAGTCCGACACTTGGATTAGCTGTCAACATTGGTCTTAGTTGGAAGAGTATCCCCAATGTCGACTCCGGACCTTTCCGGGCCTTCTCGTACTCAGGGAGCGCACATATGAATCCGTATCCGCTGAGTCGTACTGCCCCGGTCTTTTGTATGGAGCTTGGCTTTTCCGATATCAGATACCTTAACTACGACGGTCGGACAATTGATCTGGATTCGCATTTCATGTATAGCTTTGGAGTTGGCGTTCAGTCATACACGCGGGCAGGAACAACGGTTTCATTTACACTTCTGTATCGCGTGATTCAGACTAATGGCTACTTGGTTAAAGACGCTGGCTATTACGCAGCGCGCTTTGATGTGACCTATATCGGGCTGGAACTGGGCGTGTCGTTCCCACTGAAGAGATTCCCGCTGTAGGATTAATAGTATTGCCTGCACCGATGCCGCGAGAGTATCTTATGAGTATACAACGAGACAAACTCAGTACAGATCGCAGAACGGTAGCATGTATCGAACAGTATTAAAAGTCATCGCACTGCTGGTCCTGTTGTGCCTTTTCGGGACGGATTTTACGCAGGCATCGGTGTCTGAGCCAGACAGCAGCCGCTGTTCATCAACGGCTGTGAGACCGCATAAGCTATCCATAACAACCTGGTTAATAACCGGAGTTCTCACCGGTGGTGCGCGAAAACTCATCCATCCCGACACCTCCGAGTTCACCGACAAAGTCGTGGCCGGGGCCGGAGTTTGCCTCTACGATTTCCTCAGTCCCAGATGGGCCGTCGGAGCCAGTTTCAGTCTGGCCTGGAAAGATATTCCCGGTAGCGACTGGGGACCGATTCGAGGCATATCCTACTCAATTGGGGGACTGTTTGATCTTTACCCTGAGGAAAAAACTTCGCCATACATTCGACTGGACCTTGGCCTGGACAAGGTCAGTTTCCACAATTACTTCGGAAGCACCGTAGATTTCGGCCTGCACCCCTTCTGTGAACTGGGTATAGGATTGCGCTCTTATACCGCGGGTGTGACCAAATTGTCATTCGGCCTCTTTCTGAGATTTATGCCCACCGATGGATACAGGATTGAGGATTATGGTAACCGCAAGGTGCGCTTCAATGTCATCTATCTGGGTGGCGACATAGGCGTGTCGTTCCCCTTCAAGAGGTTCCCACTGTAAGCTTAGCTATATACCCAGCCGCTCGATCAAACGATCGGGGTTGAGCTGCTCCTCGGTACCTCGTTGCAGAAGCTCCCGCCAGTCGTACCGGCTGCCGAAGCGGAAATAGTTCTGCACGATGAACGCCTTGGTCATGGGATTGCCGATAACGCTGTCATAGTTGGCTGATAGATACTGTATTGTCTGGGCGGCAATTATGTCGGCATAGAGATAGTTCTGCAGATACACCGGATGCGTGGTGTAGTGTATGGTCGCCGCCCACGGCTTGATCTCCTCGTGCCGAGGCAACTCCATAAACTGCTCGAATAGATTCCAGTACAGTTTATTCAGGTCGCGATTGGGATTACTGTAAGCTTCCAGTTCGAAATACAAACGGTTCAACGTCGCGCGAAGATAAATAATATCATGCTCTTTTTTCGCCTTTATGTACCGGTCTATCAACGAAGGCGACATATTGGCGTATTTTTCAAGCCACTGGGGGTCATCGAGGAAAGCCGCAATAGTCTGCGCCATCCCCTCGCTCCAACATCCATCGAGGTTTCGCCGAAAGATGGGCCGGTCCTGCGCGATGAAGGCCGAATGCAGGGTGTGTCCGATTTCGTGCAGCAACACCCGGGTGCTGGCGATGCCGTCGGTGAGATTGGCCAGTACGCGCATATCATCGGGCGGCTGGATAGGAAAGGCGTAGGCGAACTGGGATTTGCCGTCGCGTGAGTCGAGGTCGAAATATATCGGCAGTTTGTCCAGCACAAACCCGAGGTCTTTCAGGCCGCGCTTGATTATCAGCATCTGTGAATCGACCGGGAAATGGCGATCGACCCGAGAGGTGACATCGTGATAGGTGTAGGCCAAATCCCAAATCTCCAGGTCGTGCGGACGAATACGATCTCTGGCTCCTTCCAGAACCCGGCGATACGGTGCGATACTGAGAGAATCGAGACGCTTCAGCAGCGCTCTGTATTCGTCAAGGTCAAGCCCCTGCTCCTTGAAGACCAACCCCATGTAGTTGTTGTAGCCGGCCCGGCGGGCAACCTGGTTGCGCAGACGAAAGAGTTGGGCAAGGCCATCGGCAATCTCGTCGCCGACCGCGTTATAAGCCCGAAAAGCCCGCTGCCGCACCTGGCGGTCCGGGTGCGTACGATACATGGAATACAGGTCGCCGGAAGTCCGCAGCTCACCGTCGAACGTCGCGCGATAGTTGATATTGATAGCGGACAGTGAGTCTCTGAGGGTGGCAATGGCCCGATCTGATTCTATCCGCCCTGACACGAAATTGGCATGGATAAGTTCCCAGCGGCGAAGATCGACTTCGTCGGAGAGCTGAAGTTTGCCTCGCTCCAGGGAGTTGAAGATATCATTGTCGGTGACAATGTCATTGTACAACTGCTCATAGAAACTCAGCGAGTCCGACTCTCCCTGCGTATACAATTGCCAGTACTCCTGGTTAGTGCGATACTCAACCCATTCGAATTTGTGTTCGAGCGAATCGAGTAGCAGGTTGATGTCCGACGCCTCCCAACTATCCTGCTGACATCCAAAGACGCTGAGCAACATGACCAATGCGAAAATACAGGTAACCGTTATCCTTAACATCTTATTCCCTTTCAGCGCGATCGGCGAAGTACGACAGGGCCATGGCATAGCTGTAAAGGCCAAAGCCCACAACCTGGCCGACACATATTGCCGCAATGACCGACTTGTGCCGGAAATCCTCGCGACCATAGAGATTCGATATATGCACCTCGACCGTTTCGGTATCGACTGACGTGATGGCATCACGCAGCGCATAGCTGTAATGAGTGAGCGCGCCCGGGTTGATAATAATCCCATCGGCTTTGATGCCCGCCTCATGGATGTAATCGATCAGGGCGCCCTCGGAGTTGGACTGAAAGAAAGCCAGCTCAAGGCCCATTTCAGCGGCAATCTCCGACAGCTTCGTATTGAGGTCTTCGAGCGTGTCAGAGCCGTACACTTCCGGCTCACGCTTGCCCAGAAGATTCAGATTGGGACCGTTAATAACCAGAATTCGAGGCAACACTACCTCCCTCACTGCTATAGACCTTTAACATTTTATCGGCAGATTTTTCGATCAGTTCCATCGGTACGTCGGAAGTAATAAAAGGCTTACCGGGGCGGTCAAGCAAGACGAATTTCAGCTTTTGTCCGGTTCGCTTTTTATCAAGCGCCATTGCTTCCAGCAATCGCTCTTTTTGCACCTTGCGGCGCGGCAGCATGGCAATCAATCGTCTCAGAATCGTTTTGTACGCCACGAGATTCTTCACACGGGCCGGTTTCAAGAGACAACTTAACTCAGCGGCCGCATACAAACCCAGAATAACGGTCTCCCCGTGCAGCAGCTTGCCATAACCCACCGCATGCTCCAGCGCATGGGCGAAAGTGTGCCCAAGGTTAAGGACCATCCGGCGGCGCTCCTCCCGCTCATCCTGAGATACGATGGATGCCTTATAGCGGACTGACATGCGAACCAGGCGAGACAGCGTCATGGAGTTGTACATGTCTTCGCTCGCCAGGTGCCGCTTGACCACGCCGATCATCGTCTCCCCTATCAGTCCGGCGTATTTGACAGTCTCCCCCATACCGGCCAACATCTGGCGATGTGACAAAGTTGGAAGGAAGCCCATATCACACACCACAAACGATGGTTGCCAGAAAGCCCCGACCAGGTTCTTTCCTTTGCGATGGTTGATGCCGGTCTTGCCGCCGATAGCGGCATCGACCATACCCAGCAGGGTTGTTGATGCCACGCCCCAGCTTACGCCCCGGAGAATCGTGGCCGCGACATAACCGGTGAGATCACTGGTGACGCCGCCGCCGCAAGCCAGGATAAAATCATCCCGGCTGACCTGATTCGTAATCAGCCACTCATACAGCCGCCGGGCGACCCGGTCGGATTTGGCTCTTTCCCCCTCCGGGAGGTTCGTTTCGATCACATCTACGCCGAGTTCGTCGAATACGGCATTCAAAGACTCGCTGTAGAGTGCAAATACCTGGGCGTCATAGATAATGAATACGCGCCCCTGGGATATCTGTTTCTTGGCCAATCGGCCAAGCCGATGAAGAGTATTGGTGCCGATAACGACCGGATAGCTGCGTTTATCAAGATGTACTTTTATTACTGTCATATACCGTTTTCAATTTCCGAGTAATTTCGTTAACTGTTTCTTTGACGGTCCGATTTGTTGTGGATACCACCAAATCAGCCATAAGGTAATGCGGCCGCCGGGCGTGCAAAAGTCTTTTTATGTCACTTCTGATTTCCTGCCCGGTCACGCTGTCCAATAACGGCCGATCAGTCTGATCCTTAAGCCGTCGATACAATTCACGCTGCGAGCAACTCAAGTAGATTACCGCGGCGCGCGTTTTGACAAGCCGCCGACTGTCGCGATCCTCAAAAGCGCCACCGCCCAGGGCAATGACCTGACCTGTTTTTAGTTCGCCCAGCAAAGAAGCGATCAGCTCTTTCTCGCTGCTGCGAAATGATTTCTCCCCGTGCTGTGCGAATATCCGGCTTACCGGCATCCGGTAACGCTTTTCAAGGATGACGTCAGTATCGTGAAAGCTCATACCCAGCTTTCGGGCCAGAGCCGGACCGACGCTGGACTTGCCGGAACCTGAAAAACCGATTATTACAATATTCTCTGGCATGGATTTTTTTCTCTCGACTGTCTATCGACCGCCGAACACTCGCTCGAAGATTGGCTCAAACGGCACCTTTCGCCCGGTCCACAACTCAAACGATTTCAACGCTTGCGCCACCAGCATCTTTCGGCCATCAATCGTGCTCAGACCGGCATCGTTTGCCTGCGTGATAACCGGGATTTGGTCACCATAATTCAGGTCGTAGTATATTTTACCTGACGGCCAGGAGAACGCATCCGGCAGCGGGCTGGTATTTTTCATATTGCCGCCGCCGACCGGCGTACAGTTGACTATTAACTCAAATTCGGTCGTGTCGCGAATGCTTTCCAACTGGGGGTAAGCCATCAGGGTCAGAACTGATTTTCCCATACAGGCGGTCATGACCCGCTGAAATTCTTCCAGCTTAGTCTCATTCCGGCCGGCTACCGTCACCGAAGCGATATGAAAATCATGAACAAGGCTGTAAACTACAGCCCGGGCCGCGCCGCCACATCCGAGAACCAGAGCTTTGGTCTGCGGCAGACGACTTTCGAAAGGACGCAAGGCGGATGCAAAGCCGTGGCAGTCGGTGTTGTAGCCGCTTAACTTGCCGCCTTTAATATGTACGCTGTTGACCGCCCCGATTGCTCCGGCGATTTCGTCCAGATTGTCCATGTACCGGGCAACTTCCATCTTAAACGGAGTCGTGACCGAAAGAGCGTCTATTCCACTGTTTACGAGTTCTCCGAAGCGTTGGTCGAATTCGGAATAAGACAGATCATATAGTTCGAATTCACCGACCGTTCCGGTCATATCAAAGATGGTCTGGAAGATCTCGGGAGACCTGGAGTATTGAATGTTATAGCCGACCAGACCGAATTTCAGTCTTTCCGTCATCGAGCAATTTCATCCAGAAGCTCATAGAAGTTTGGACAGGATACCCGAACAATTTCGTCGTCTTCGATGGACGACGGTCCTATCAAGAACAGCGAGGCTACGGAGAAGGCCATAGCGATGCGATGGTCACCACAGCTTTTGAAGTCGGCGCCGGAGAAATCGCGACCGCCCTCGATAGCCAGCCCGTCCTCCAGCAGTCCGTGCTTCACGCCCATGAGCGTGAGATTCTCAGAGACCGACGCCAACCGGTCGGATTCCTTCAGCTTCAGCTCCGCGGCATCGCGAATCAACGTCGTGCCTTCGGCAAAAGCGGCCACAACGGCCACTATGGGTAATTCGTCAATGAGATTCACCGTATTCCCGGCCACAATTTTTCGCGAGGACAGCTTTGCGCCGGTAACGGTCACATCGCCGCGCGTCTCGCCGCTTACAACGGTCTTGTTCGCTATGTTCACCGTACAGCCGCACATCTTGAGATAGTCAAGGAAAGCCGTGCGGGTCGGGTTGAGTCCGACATTGCGCACCTCGACCCTTCCCCGTGCGATGGCGGCGGCGGCGAAGAAATAGGCCGCAGTCGAGAAGTCGCCGGGAATATTCACCGTGCCACCGTTTATTTTGGCCTGCGCTGATAGCGAGATTTCTCTCTTAAACGGCTCCGGCATTTGCATCCGCTTGCGCCGGGGATCGACCGGGTCCGGCACTGGCACGGGTGTGATTTTCCGCCGGGTGATGCCCTCGCCGATAGCCTCGAGCATTATCTCAGTGTGGTCCCGCGCCGCGACGGTTTCACGAACTGTAACCGAACACCCCGAAGCCAGGGCGGCCAGCATTATGGCCGACTTGACCTGCGCCGAGGCAACGGGCAGGGTGTATTCAAACGGCAGCAGCTTGTTCCCCCGAATGCGCATCGGCAGATGGCCATCATCGGCAAAGAACTCCGCGCCCATCGCCGTCAATGGGTCGATAATCCGCTGCATGGGGCGCGATTGAAGCGACTCATCCCCCGCCAGAGTAACCTCCAGGTTAGACCCGGCGATGATTCCGGCCAGCAGACGCGCCGTCGTACCGGAATTGCCGCAGTCAATAATCGTATCGACCGGCACGCTTATGGATGCCGGAGGCTGCAACCGCACACGGTCATCCTGATGCTCGACCTGCACCCCCAGAGCCTGCACGGCGTTGAGCGAGGCCAGGCAGTCAGCGTTGTCGGGGAAATTCAGTATATCAATCGGCTGCTGTGACAGCAGCGAAATCAGCACCACCCGGTGCGCGATAGACTTGTCGCCGCCAACGGTGATGCTGCCTCTGACTTCTTTGGTCGGATTGAGTGTCCGCGTCACGGCAGACTCCTGTCGAGGGCATCGGCCAAACGCCGCAAACTGTGCATCATTTCGTCAAAGGCATCAGGTGTGATTGACTGTGATCCATCGGACATAGCCTCGGCCGGTTTGTGATGCACCTCTATCAGCAGGCCGTCCGCGCCCGCCGCAATCGAGGCTCGTGACAGGGCGACAACTTTGTCCTTGCGACCGGTGCCGTGGCTGGGGTCGGTGATTATGGGCAAATGACTGGTGTGCTTTATGTACGGTACCGCCGAGAGATCGAGCGTATTGCGGGTGTGATCGGCGAAAGTACGAACACCGCGTTCGCACAGGATGACATCCCGATTGCCCTCGTTCATGATGTATTCGGCTGCCATCAGAAACTCTTCCATGGTCGCCGCCATCCCTCGCTTGAGAAGGATAGGCTTTTTCAACCGGCCCGCTTTGCGCAACAGCGAGTAGTTCTGCATGTTGCGCGAACCGATCTGGACGATATCAGCGTAGTCGGCTACCATGTCGATTACGTCGATATCAATCGCTTCAGTGACGATAGCCAGGCCATGTTCCTGCCGGACCTCAGCAAGTATTTTCAGACCGTCTTCTTTAAGTCCTTGAAAGCTGTACGGTGACGTGCGCGGCTTGTACGCCCCGCCCCGGAATATCTTCGCACCGGAGGCGACCACCTTTTCGGCTATAGCCATACACTGCTCGCGGCTTTCCACGGCGCACGGTCCGGCCATAACCACGAACTCCGGCCCGCCTACCTTGATACCGTTGACATCGACAATCGTGTCCTCCGGAAAGGCCTCGCGGCTGACCAGTCTATAGGGCTGGGTAACGTGAACAATATCCATAACGCCCGGCTGGGCCAGAATGCGGTCAGAATTGACCCGCGACTTATTGCCCGTGATGCCGATCACAGTGCGGGCGGAGCCTTCAATTACCTGCGGCTGCAGGCCCATTTGCTCTATCTCGCGGCACACGCTGTCCACCATTTCCCTGGTGGCCGGACTTTCCATGACAATCAGCATATCTTATAGCATCACATTAACTAACAGTCGTAACAGACTAAATCACAATAGACACACACGAACGCATATCACATTTCTTCCGGCGCCTGAAGGCCCAGCAGGTAGAGACCATCCTTGATGACGATCTGCACCGCCTTCACCAAGGCGATCCGGGCGGTGGTCAGTTTGGCATTGTCAGAAATGATCTTATCGATCCGGCCGTCCTGATCTTTCCGCTGATAGAACTTATTAAATGCGCCGGCCAATTTCAATAGATAGGTTGCAATAAAGTTCGGTTCGTAATTTGCGGCCGAATCTGAAATAACAACCGAATAATCCGCCAGTATCTCGATTATCCGTTGCTCTTCTTCCTGATTGAGCAATCCAATATCAATATCAGCAGTCAACTGACCGTTATATTTTCTCAACAGCGAGCTGAGCCGGGCATGGGTATATTGCAAGTACGCACCGGTTTCGCCTTCGAAACTGAGCACCTCTTCCCAGATGAAATTGACATCCTTGACTCGCCTGACGGACAACTGCGAGAAAATGACCGCCCCAACGCCTATCATTATAGCCGTCTCTTCAACCGTCTTCAAATCCGGGTTTTTCTCTTCAATCTTTTCCCTGGCCAGCGCAACGGCCCGGTCGATAACCTCTTCCAGCAAAATGATATTACCCCGCCGGGTGGACATCGTCTGATCGTCAAATTTAACCCAGCCAAAGGGGATATGCTTAACCTTGCCGGTCATGCGGTCTTCGGGCGGCAGGTTCTCAGCCTCTTCCATCATTTCAACCGCTTTGAAAGCTTGCTTGAAATGATCTGCCTGCGAGGCCCCGACCACGTATAAAGACTCCACAAAGCGATACTTGTTCCAGCGGTAAACCATACCGGTGATATCGCGGGTGGCGTACAAAGTAGCGCCATCGGCCTTCTTCAGTAAACAGGGCGGCAACTGCGGGTCTTGGAGGTCAATCACCAGCGCACCCTGGGATATTTCAGTCAGGCCGTCCTTTTCCAGGCGCTCGATAACGGCATCCATCTTGTCATTCAGGAATGCTTCGCTGGTGATTTCATCATACTGGACACCGAGAATCTCATAGATGCGCTCGAACTCGGCCATGGAAACGGTCTTGAATTCTTTCCACAGACGCGTCATTTCGGGGTCGCCCTCTTCAAGCTTCTTGAATGCTTGCCGCGCCTGTTCGTTTAGCGATTCATCGTGCGCGGCAAGATCGTGAAAGCGAACGTATAGTTCCAGAAGGTCGCTGACCTGGCTCTTGTCGGTGGCCTCGGTCCCCCATTTCTGGTAAGCGACAATCATCTTGCCGAACTGCGTTCCCCAGTCGCCGAGGAAATTCATGCCCACCATGTGATAGCCGAGCTTTTTGAAAATACGCCGGAG
>JAUXCD010000129.1 GCA_030619085.1 Candidatus Zixiibacteriota bacterium | reverse complement strand
TTTCTCAAGTTCGGCTGATTATGAATCAAATGCCGTGCCAAAGTCGGTCGCCGGGTGTATTCCATTGCCGAACAATCTGTTACCGGTCAGCATAAATTCCCGTCGGGGAATTTATGTACCTGTCGGTACATGCTGTGAACCTCACGGTTTACCAAACAGTTTACCACCAAGGGTCTTGAGTGCTTCACCGGTTGTCTTACGCCTTATCACCTTCAATTAGAAATGCCGTGGGCTTTCATTCTACTATATAGCCGGCGCCTGGTGATTTTCAGTAAACGGGCAGCCTCGGTCTTGTTGCCACCAGCTTTCTCCAGGGCGTCGAGAATCATCTGTTTCTCGGCCGATTCCAGCCCGGACGATGCCACGGCGCCGGCGCTATTGCCGGCCACCAATGGGCGGTCGTCTATTTCCAGCGAGAACTCATCGACTGTCAAAGGTTCACCGCCGGAGAGAATCACGGCCCGTTCCAGGACGTTTTTCAACTCGCGGATGTTACCGGGCCAGTCGTATCGCATGAACAGGTCTTTGACCTCGGCGGCCAGGTCCGTGTGTGGGTAGCCGAGTTGCTCGAGGAAATATCTGCTCAGTCCGACGATATCGTCCTTTCTCTCGACCAGAGAGGGCATCCGGATAGGGAAAACATTCAGTCGATAGAAAAGGTCTTCGCGGAAATTTCCGTTCCGCATTTCCTGCTTGAGACTTCGGTTGGTGGCGGCCACGACGCGAACATCAACGTCGATAAGATCGACACCACCGACGCGGACAAGATTGCGTTCTTCGAGAACTCTCAGCAGTTTCGACTGCATACCGGGCGAAGTTTCGGCGATCTCATCAAGGAGAATAGTGCCGCCGTCAGCCAATTCGAACCGACCTCGCTTGCGGCCGACAGCGCCGGTGAAGGCACCCTTCTCGTGCCCGAAAAGTTCCGATTCCAGAAGCGTTTCAGTAAGGGCGGCGCAGTTGACGGCGATGAAGGGCTGGTCTTTGCGAGGTGACAGGTCGTGAACCATGCGCGCGGCCAGTTCCTTGCCGGTGCCGGATCCTCCGGTCAGCAAAACGGTGGTGTCGGTGGCCGCTACCTGGGCGATCATTCTCTTGGTTTGCTCGGTAGCGGAGGCGGAACCGATAAACTTGCCGTAAGCACGGATATCCAGGGCGTTTCGGTAATGACTGGACAGGGATTTGAGTTTTTGTTTTTCGAGTAGGCGGTTGATGACCATCTGAAGTTCATCGAGGGAAAACGGTTTGACCAGGTAATCGGCGGCGCCTTTTTTCATCGCTTCCACCGCCGTCTCGACCGTCCCGTAAGCGGTCATCATTATAACTTCCGTTCCCTCTTTTTTAAGTCCGGCATCCAGAACCACCATGCCCGAGATTTCCGGCATGGACAGGTCGGTGACGACAATATCGAATGAATGCTTGTCGATGAGTTGCAATGCTTCAGACGGGCTGGTGGTAGTTGTCACCCGGTGACGGGCGTCTTCGAGATGACCACAAATCAGTGAGGTCATTTTTGGTTCGTCATCGACAACAAGAATACTGGCCATAGCTTATTGACCCGGATTTTTGGGGAGGTTAATTTTCAGTTCGGTTTTCTCGCCCGGGGCGGATTCAATATCGAGATAGCCGCCCATTTCAGCAACAATTTTCCGGCTGACATAAAGACCCAGCCCGGTGCCGGAGTGTTTGGTAGTGAAAAACGGCTCGAAGGCTTCCTTCAATTCTCTCTTGTTCATGCCGGGGCCGTGGTCGACAACTCTTAGCAGCACGCGCGAGCCTCTATCCTCGGCGACAATCCCCACTTTCACCGGCAAGCCGGCTCCCAGACAAGCCTCGGCGCCGTTGATGAGCAGGTTAAACAGAATTTGCCTCAGGGCGCGCGGGTAGGTGGTGATGCTTAGATTCTCGCCGGTGGAACTGTCGAGCCAGGTCACTTGATGCTGCGCGTATTTGTCCTGAAAGTGCCTTTTCAGGTTGGCCGTAAGTTCCTTCAGGTTGACCGGCTGGGGTTCCTCTGTGGTGAGCAGAGAGTGGTCTGAGTCCGATGGTGCGCCGGAGCCGGCCCGGGCAAAATCCAGGTAGCCGGTGACAATCTGGTTAAGGCGGTCAACCTCTTCAATCACGAATTGACTTTCGGGAGCGTCGAACTTTTTGCCCAGCCTTTCGGCTGAGGCGCGAATTATCATCAGGGGGTTTTTGATCTCGTGCGAAACCACCGCCACCATGCGGCCGAGATAGGAGTGGGTCTGGTTAAGATAGAGCTGATGCTCGATCCGGTTTATTCGACGCTGGTAAGCCAGAAACAGAAGGCCAAAAAACAGTCCCCCGACAATTGACAGCACCGCCGAGTAAAGGAGATTTCTTTTCAATTCTGCCAGGGAATCGAAATAGTCGACATTGGCCTCAACGCCCAGAATCGCCAGGACGTAATCCGAGCTGTCTGTCAGTGGGACGAAGGCCGTTCTGAGATAGGCCGAGCCGGTTTGGTACGATGGTGTCACCAGGGTCTGCCGGGGCGGCCCGAAAAAGACCGAATCGATATACGGACCGTTCAGGCGCCGCAGAAAATAAATGGAGTCATCCTCCAGTGAGGTGGTAGCTAAATATCGGAATCTCTCATCGAGAATGAATACCTCGGCCAGGGAGTCGGCCTGCCGGGTTCGCTCCAGGATTTCCCATGATTTCTGATAGGCGTTGAGATCGCCCGCGAGCAGGTTGGCGGTTATCTGTGGTGTGATCGCGGCGGAGGCGGTCTGGGCGACAGCTGCCAATCGGCGACTGAGTTGCCGGTCAAGAATCTGTTCGGTGTTTTGGTAGAAGAGCCACCAGGCGAGGTTGACCAGGGCGATCAGTATAACCGCAAAAAAGGCCATTGCCACGATTTTCCGTTTGCCGGTAACCATAGTTCTATTATCGCCTTGCTCAGTGTTTTAGTCAACTTTAACCATCGCCGCCGGAAACTATTGGCGGGCATATCTGTTACATCGGGAGACAAAGCAGGAAAATCGACAGACATTATCCTTGACACACAGGGCAAAAAGAGTATAATAACTCGCTCTTGTAAAGAAAACGACCCCATCGTCTAGTGGCCCAGGACGACGCCCTTTCACGGCGTAAACACGGGTTCGACTCCCGTTGGGGTCGCTTTTTTTATGGCCGCCCAGGGCCTCATCAGAGCTGCAATTCAGTCACTAATCTCTCCAAATGTAGTCAATCCAAGCCCCGTAACGTACTGCTTGCCGGTCACATTCGGCCCAATGCGGAGCCGCAGGCGGGAGAGTCGCGGTAATTGCTCAGATTGATGTACGAATATGGATTAAAGCTGCCACTAATACTACGAGAGGTTCGTGATCTAACATAGGTGGAAGGAGACTGTGCTACGTTTCCTTTCATCAGCCTCCTTCTGCCTCACGAAGTGGGTCAGGCAGGCAAATCAGGCCGAAGAAACCTATAACCTCAGCCGCAAGACTCTCTTAAAATCAGTTTGACTAATGTGGAGTAATATGTTATTATTATAATATTACTACAGCATCACTACAGTATCTGCCTCCACTCGTATGCGAAGGGAGATCTTTATGAAAGCCCTAATGAGAGTACTGGGGGGCATTATTGCCCTGAGCCTGCTGTGGCCGGCAACATCGCATGCCTTTCTCGGCAACGAGGATGCGGCAACAGGCAGCGATTATGAGCCCACCCGGCTGATTGTCAAATTCACGCCGGAGACCGAACTGAATCTGACCCAGGCCAGAGGTCTGGCGGCTACCGGGGTGGCGGAGATCGATGAACTTCACCAAAAGTACGCTGTCAGCCGGCAGCAGGCGTTGCTGGAGCAAAAACAGATCCGCTCCTCTGACAACCCTTTGCGGGGAGTGTATATCCTCGAAGTTGGCTCCGGGACAGATATCGAGGCGATGGCCGAGGAATATTCGCGGCTCGATGCCGTTCAGTTCGCCGAACCGGACTACCTGATGCAACTGCACGATGTGCCCGATGATCCGCTATTGGCTCAACAATGGGCGCTGAACAATACGGCCCAGGGGCACTATCATGTGGACCGACTCGAGGGCGACTTTAACGATACGGTGGCGGTGGTGTACGGGACCGCCGATGCCGACATCGATGCGGCCGAAGTGTTTGACAATCCGCCGGACAACACCAATACGGTGGTGGTGGCCATTATCGATACCGGTTTCGACTACGTTCACCCTGACCTGGTCGGAATGGCCTGGTCCAACCCGGGGGAGATCCCCGATAACGGCATCGATGACAACCATAACGGTTATATCGATGACGCCGTTGGCTGGGACTTTTCCGGCAATGACGATGGCATTCCGATCTGGGAAGACAATAACCCGACCGATCCGATGGGTCACGGCACTCACTGCGCCGGTATCGTAGCCTCGGTCATAAACAACGCCACCGGCATCTGCGGTGTCGTGCCCGAGGCGCGGATTATGTCGCTGAAGTGTTATCCGATGTTGCTGTTCTCCCTGGTTGCCAAATCAATCGTGTACGCTACCGACAACGGGGCCGATGTGATCAGCATGAGTTTTGGGGGGTGGTTTCCATCGGACGTCGTCTGGAATGCTCTGAAGTATGCCCGTGCTCACAATGTTGTGCTCGTGTCATCGGCCGGCAACAGCGGATGTTATTGTGGAAGCTATCCGGCTATTCACGAGGAGGTTTTCAGCGTTTCGGCCTCCAATGACTCTGATCATGTGACGAGTTGGTCGTCATATAATGATTCGGTCGATGTCTGCGCGCCGGGACAGTCAATCCTGTCTCTGCGAGCGACCGGTACGGACATGTATGCCAGTCATGACGAACCGGATGTACATGTCATCGATGAATACTACTATCTGGCCTCCGGCACCAGTATGTCGTGCCCTTACACGGCGGCAGTGGCGGCCTATCTGAGGGCGATCTCGGCCGGACTTACGGTGGAGAAAGTGCTGGATATAATTGGCTCCACGGCGTATGACATTATCGATCCGTACGGTCTGGGGGAGAGTTTTCCAGGCAAGGACATCTACACTGGCTACGGCCGCATAAACGTGGCCAACGCCCTGGCGGCGCGGCCGCTGGTGCGGGCTGTACTTGAATCACCGGCGAATTTCAATGTTCTCTCCGGAACGGTGGACATCACCGGCAGCGCGGACGGTGCTGAGTTTACCAACTATGTGGTGGAATACGGTGTTGGTGACGCTCCCGAAAGCTGGATCGAGATTGCCAGTTCGACATCGCCGGTAACAGGCGGCTTCCTTGGAACCTGGCATACATCCAGCCTGCAGGGTCGCTATACCGTTCGGCTTAGAGTTGGTGACTTCAATGTCGATGCGGTGCACGTGTATGTGGCCAATGCTGTGGTGGCGGAGATTCAGAGTCCCACCGAGGCCGATACCTCCTCGGGCCTGGTCGATATCACCGGCAACGCCGGCTGTCCGGATTTCAGTCATATCCTGCTTGAAGTGGGGCCGGGCGAACTGCCCGAGTCATGGGATACTGTTGCCATCGTCACCATTCCAGCCGACAACGAGATGATCTATTCGTGGAAGACCGGGACTATCGAGGATGGTCTGTACACACTGAGGATGACAGTATTCTCTTCTGTGGGGGCCCAGGCCTCTGATGAAGTGATGTTTCACATTCTGTCGCCTTTTGCAGGTGAATATGGCTGGAGCGTAGTGCTCGATGGGAAGAGCGGTCCTTTCGCCAACTACGGTGACTTTGATGGTGACGGTCTCAACGAAATTGTGGTCAACACCGATGTTGGCATTCAATTTTTCAATATGGACGGAACGCCCAAACTGACCGGTGTCCCCGTATTTCCGGCGGACAAATATGTGCCAATGGTTGCCGTGGGCGAACTTGATGGCGACGGTGTGGATGATATTGTCGCGATTGGCTACTGGAACAAGACACTGTACGGTTTTCCATCATCGGCGCCCGCGTTCGAAGTTCTGCTCGACCCCTGGCCGTTGGCCACCTTCACACATGACGAACTCTCTCTGAAGGATATCGATAATGACGGCCTTGACGAAATCCACTATAATGCCTCAGGAATAGTGGGGGGGTCCTCGAATCGCTACTTTATATACAGGCATGACGGAACCTCGTGGGGGCACGGCTTTCCGCTTGATAGCACCTACGCGCCGTGTTTTTCGGCCGACCTGGACGGTGATCTGATCGATGAAATCTATTGCTACAATGACTCCAGTCACTTCCTGGTTGCCTTTGATACCGTCGGGCAGGCCCACGACTCCATCCTTATCGAGATCAATGGATTGCCCCTGGTCCTTGGACTCATAAGCATGCACGCGGTGGATATCGACCTCGATGACAAGTACGAACTTGTAGTCATGGGTTGGTCGATGGCTGACCCCTATGACTGGAGTACATACAGTACCCACACCCTGTATGCTTTTGACGAAGGTCTGGTAATGAAAGATAGCTGGCCGCGCGATACCGAACAGCCCGGTCAATTTACGATTCGGGCTCCGGTCTTCGTAGATCTCGATAGCGACGGAACGCTGGAGTATGTACTCATTAAGGGTGACATGTCATCGGTGGCCATTTATGCCTGGCATATTGACGGAACCCCGTATCTAGGCGATGTCGGTTCGGACGGCTACTTTGCCTCGCTGCCCAACCCGGGCGGTATACACGGTGCGACTTTCGTGGACGTCGATGATGATTACTCGCTGGACTTGCTGACGGGAGCATCGCAGGATTTGTGGATGACCTACGTGGTGGAAAGGATCGCGGCATTCAATTCAGAAGGTGAACTTCTGCAAGGTTACCCGATTGTTGTGTGCGGCGATGTCACGGGCAAAGGGTCGTCAGGCGGCTGCCCTGTGTCAGGTGATCTCAACGGTGACGGCGCTTTTGATTTCATTTACACCTGGTGCGATCAACTGTTCTTCGCCAATTTCCCCCAGTTTCGATTCAATCCGAATTATTCGCCATACCCGATGGTGCGTTACAACCGACGGCTGAATTACACCGCGCCGCTGGCCAGTGAGTTTACGGTCGTGTGCGGTGACATGAACGGCTCCGGAGGATTGGCAAATATATCGGATATCACTTTCTACGTTGATTACATGTTCGATTACGGTCCCCGGCCGCCGTATCCGGACATGGCCGATGTAGACGGGTCGGGGCGGCTGGATATTTCGGATTTGACCTATATGGTTGATTTCATGTTCGGCGGCGGACCGGCCCCGAACTGCCCATAGTACAGAAGCTTGCCGGTTAGGTAAGACATATGAAAACGGCCACCTCATATTCAATGTGGGTGGCCGTTGCTCATGCTAAGAGATGCTCAAAAGCGCCCTGACGTATCCGGTGGGCGATCAATAAGAGTATTCCAACGCCGGATACTCAATGCCGGCGTCCTGTCCTTGACGGCGGAGTTCAGGCCCGACAGCAGTATTGGTTTGGCTCGAGGCGTTGACAGCCTCACGGTCCGGCTGCAGTAAGTACCGATCTCCAGAAAAAGGTCAACAGGCCTCTTGCCCGGTATGGGGCTTATGCTTATTATGTAAGTCCCAAAACCAGGCATGAGGCCTGTTTTATTTGGTGAAGCTTGTACTCGTACACAAATTGCCTTAGCTTTTTTGGAGGTTATGATGAGTTTATTTCGAGTTCCCACTCCCAGGAATGAACCGATTCTGAGTTACGCGCCGGGCAGTCCGGAAAGAGCGGATGTTGACAAAGCTCTG
>JAUXCD010000095.1 GCA_030619085.1 Candidatus Zixiibacteriota bacterium | reverse complement strand
TGCCCGCCGAGCGAGTAAGAAACCGTGTCGGCGTTACGATAATAGTAAAGTCTCGTATCCACCGCGTCGCCGGCCTGGATAATCACACCGTCGTTCAACCGGCACATACGATAGATCGAATCCGCCGGCAACTGGATTGAGTCCGGTTGCGAGAAATCATAGCCTCGTTTAGCGTAAATCAGTCCGTTGTAAGTGAGAACATGTAGAATATCGCCGAACGACAAAGCTGCCGGCCAGCCATCGGTGATCAGTGTGAACAACTCGTCCGCCTGACCATCGGCGTCAACATCGGCCAGCTTATGAACACCCACGCCACCGGTCGCGGCATCGAGAACGAACCCGGCCGCCACCAGGCGAGTGGAATCAGCCTCACCAAAATCACCCGTAGCCGGTCCGGCCGTAATCAGGTTAGGCGTCGCGAAATAAAGAGGCATCTCGTACGCTTCTTCTCGGCCGTAAACGGCGCCGTCAATGTAATTTATCTCCAAACCATCGAAACGCGAATGAGCCGTGTCGTAATAAGTCGAACAGGGCGAGCAGGCTGTGTAGCTGTGAATAAAATTGTCGCCGGAGGTAGTAAATGCCAATACGGCATAATCGGAGGCGGTGATTATCTCATCGACACCGTCGCGGTCGAGATCATCGGCAATCGATGACAACCGCTTGAAAAAGACGGCTGTGGTATCGCCGGTGGCAGTGTCAATCAGTCCGCCCAGAACTCCCGGCGGGAAGCGGTAACCGCAGCGCACCGGGAAACTGTCAACAAGTCCGTCGGTGATGAGATCGAATTTGACCACCGAGTCCAGCGGCTGTAGTTGGAAATCGACCAGCGCCGTGTCACGTCGGATATTGGTTATATATATGTGGGTGTTGTTGCCGGTATTGTCAAAACTGGGTGGGTTGGTGTTCGGGGTAAAATCGTTATTGCCATCTTCCCGGAACAGATCATCCTGGCTGCCATAGCCTCGATTGTAGTATCCGCCGAAATCGACGATACCATCCGCTTCAACAATCGAGACAAACCGCCGGTCAGCGTCGAGTTGCAGTTGATTGTCATAAAAATTATTACGGCCGTTGCCGTTGATATCCATGCGGGCCACCGATTCATCGACGTGATAGATGATAACGCCCGACCCCGGCAGCAAATGATCGTACTCGCCGGTAAGCGTCCTGGTGGCGTCGCCCGGTCCCTGAATCACCGAAGTGACCGGGTCAGCAATGATATAGGTGTCTTTGCCGTCGATATCGAGATTGCGGTTCTCAATCAGGTAGTACTCGTCATCACTGATTGGGACCCGCACCAGCTTGACGCCGGTGGAAACAGCCTCGGCCGCCACCAGGCGGATATCACTGCCGCGCCTGTAATCGACAACGTCAACAAATCCCAGATAGGCGCGGGACCAGCCGCAGGGGTAGACGGGGTTGACGCCAAACACCGAACCGGCCGGAAAGCCAAAGTCGATACCGGTGCCGAAACCATTGTTGTCCATCAGGGCAAAATCGCCAAGCTGCGTTCGAAACGAACCGGTGCGGTACATATCCACCAGCCCCAGCTGGTGACCGAACTCATGGGCCAGCACGGCGTTTAGAGCCGTGGCCCGGTTGTCCTGGCTGGCCGTCTCCGGCATTAGCAGCGCGGTTCTCACCGTATCAGCACCGCCGTCAACGGGAATGCCGTCTACGAACACATCGCCATACTCCGACACAATCGAATCACCGAAGTTTATATATCCGGTAAACAAATCACGGCAGGTCGGCGGAAAACCGATATTGTTCTGCTGGTCAGCCCCGGCGTGAAACAGGAAGATCGATTCGTAGTCGGCGAAATTGATGGCCGGCTCGGTTGAGTCAGCCAGTTGGATACAGTCAACGAAGAATCTTTGCAGTCCGGCGATGATCGAATCAAAAACCACCTCAGGCGGAAGTTCATCGAAACAGGCGCCGTAGTGCGCCATTTCATTCGGTAACTGGTACACCGAATCGATGCCGGGCGGGAATATCTTCCAGGTGATATTCACCTTGCCTTCACTGACCTTATTGTAGTACTCGCCCAAGGCGCGCACATGGGCATCAAAATATAGCGAGTCTCTCGGCGGGGGATCGATATAGTGCCCGTAGGTGTTGTAAAACGCCGCCGAATCATCGGACAGATCCATGTGACCGCGACCGGTCGTGGTCGGATCATCAACGTCTTCGTAGGCGAAATTGAAACGCAGGACCAGGATGTTGATGTCCCGCTGATAGCTGGCGGCAAGAGCCTTGTCCGGCAGCGACCAGGGTTTGTCCCGGGTGACGGGGAACTTGATCAATTCCGAGGCGGGTGGCGTGAGGCAACGATGCACCACGTGATTGACCTCGCCCGGCTTGATTTCCCGCTTTGTTTTTGTTCCGATCATAAGTTTCCCGTCGGCGGCACCAACGGTGGCCGCCGCGAGAAACAAAATCGTGCTGAGGAAAACGTGCAAAATCCTATTTTGGCTTCTCAACTCCTGTACTCCACCTCAATTAAGGAAGGAACGCTATCGACATACGAATGGTATTCGCCAGCACCACTTCGTCATTGCTGGGAATGTATGCAAAGTCAAATCTGAGCTGGCTGATCGGTCGGAGACCGACACCCAGGGTCAGGGTCTTGACCTGTCCTTCGTCATCGTAAATATACCCGGCGCGGAGGGCAATCAAATTGGCGTAAGTGAATTCACCACCGCCATTGAGAATCACGCCCTCGCTCGTCTTGAACTCATTAAAGCCGTCATCGAGACCGACCAGCAACTTGTTCGCCTCCATCGTCACCAGGAGCTGGTAGTAATCGGTACGAAGCAGCTTGTAGGCAAATCCTACCCCCAGGTTGGTCGGCAGGTTGTCGGCCTGGGCGGCATCGATATAAGCCATCTTCGGACCGATGTTCGTCACGGCCATGCCGAGCGTCATGCGCTGCGTCCAGTTGTAAAGCAGACCGAAATCCACGGCGAAACCGGTCGAGGTGCCTTTACCCTGTTCCTGTCCCGCACCCACGTCGGCCAGGCGAGAGTAGATGATCTTAGCTGAGACGCCACCGGCCAGTTTGTCGGTGAGAGCCGTACCGTACGAGACGGTACCGGCGATATCGAACGCCTCAAACGTACCCAGTTCAACGCCGCTTTCACCGGTTCGGGTAATCGAACCGTAAGTGATGAACGTTACGTTGCCGCCGAACGTACCCCAGCCTTCCTTGCTGGAGACGAACGACAGGAATTCGTAGTAGAGATCGCTGGCCAGTTCCGGCAGCCAGTTAACGTGCATGAAAGCGAACTCGGTTCGACCGTTGGCCTTGATAACGATCTTCTCATCGCTGGCAAACCACAACTCGTCACCTTCCGACGCCATGTCGACGACGTTAGCGCGACCCAGACCGCGCAGGTCAGCGCGGCGCCAGCGGGAACCGTCGAACTCCAACAATCCCTTTTCCGTGGCGAAATAAACCACGCCATGCCGGCCGGTCACATCGTTGATTGACACGGCAGCCGGGTTACGATAAACTTTGACAACCTTGCCGGCCACGAGCGGTTCGGCTTCGGTTTCATTTATGTCGGCCAGGACCGCCCGATATCCCCGGGCTTCCTGTTCATCCTCGTGAGTTTTCAGATTAACCAGGTCATCCAGCGACTGCCCTTCTTCAACCGTGTAATCGCGGTAGCCGGGCATGGTCCACTTGCTGCCGTTGAACATGAGGATACCGTATTCGGTCCCCAGCCAGACTCGCTGCCGATTGTCCACCAACACCGATCTGACTTCGCCCTTGAACTGATTGAGATAAGGAACCCTGATCTTGGTGCCCGGTTCGAGAGGCTGGGTAAAGTCAATGATCGGCACGGCTGGCGGCTCTTCTACGACGGCAGGTTCGACTTCAGCGACTTCGACCGCCAGAGTGTCAGCAGTCTCCACCTCAGCGGAGTCGGCCTCGGGAGCATCATTTTTGCTGAATGACGAGGCCCAGACCGAATCAATATCGGCCGGCACTTCGGTCACTTCTACCGTATCCACAGTCTCAGATACTTCCTGCTGATGGAACGTCCGATTGACCTCGATTATCTTTTCGATAAAGCCGTCTCTCTCGACCGCGGTGCCGTACAGGGAAAACCGCCCGGCGATCTTTTCTTTGGAATCGTCGACAACGACGGTGTATTCCCGGCTGTTCGACCAGATGTTGCCATCGTAGTGATAAAGGTCCGAGCCGACCACCGCCCACAAGTTGTTGGGGCCACTGCCGCTGATAGCGGAAACTTCGGTCATCGGAAGTATCGTGGAGTCAGCCAGTACCGTCACGCGGGCTCCCTCCACCGAAGCGATACCGCGATCGGTCCCGACATAGACCTTGGTACCATCGGAGAACAGGCTGGTAACGTTGTTGGACGGCAGATTCTCTCCGACCGTCAGAAAACGCCAGCGCTTACCGTCATAAGTGACGAGGCCGTTTGACGTACCCACGGCGAGGAATTTCTCGGTCGAAGTTATCGATGACGGTACGCCCGTGAAAATAATGGAGTACGGAATAGTCAGGTCTTCCGGCAAAAACCGGTTCCGGGCGTTCTCGACCGCGAAATTGACACGGTCCATCTCTTTTTCGGAAAGAACGCTGTCTTTCATGCCCTCAGTGAATTCCTTCTCGATCTCCCGGTACTTCTCCCAGTTGATAAGACAGCCATCGTAACCGGTCAGCAGACTATCGAACATCGTCTGGAGTGACTCAAACAGGCTGTAGTCGGCGGGGACTGCGGCCATAATTTTCTCACTGAGACCCTTCACGTCCGCGAAAGAGCGTTTGTTATTGACGACCGCCACTTGCTTGGCCATCTGGGCGATACGCTCGTCATCGGTGATGTTGAAATAGGAGGAGATGATCTTGGTGATTGTCTGATCGGTACGGGTACCGAACAGTTCATCGAAGTACCAGCGCTTATTGTCATATCGGGCCAGACCGTCACGGGTAATAACCCACAGATCGTAACCCAGATAGTCACTTCCGGCGCCACTCTTCAAGGGGGCGAAAGCCCGGATATATTCCGACCCGGCACCCGCAGGCAGTTCCACAACGATGGAATCGGCCGCCATGTCGGCCTGAGAATCGAGTTTATCGTTGCGGGCCGAAGGTAGCTTCACTTCATACCAACTGTCGGCCATGGGATAAGCACCCAGTCCGGCCGGGTTCCAGTGAGTAGCAGTAGCGTCATCAGCGATGGCCACGAAAGCATCCCCCATTCCCGCCGGGCGGGATCCCGGTGCTATCCTCAAAAAGAGCACAGCGGCGTTTGAGATGTTGGCAAAGCTTTCTGAAGCCGCGCCAACAACCAGAAGTAAGGCAAGGATTGCCAGAATAAACTTTCGTGCGTTCATAGAATCTCCTGAGTTTAATTAATAACGACTAATTTTCCAAACGATTCAACAGCTTTTTGGCCGGTCGAGGGCACCGCCGACGCCTTGTATATGTAGACACCGGTCGCTACCCGATCCCGGTCAGAATCCTCCCCATACCATGTAATATCGTCATAATAGCCCGGTTGTCTCAGCCCATAATGGACCATTGATTTGATTTTTTTCCCTGAGAGAGTATAGATTTCCAGCGAAATCTGGCCGGTGGGTTGAGTCAGGTAAAAAGAGAACCGGGTCGAGTCTTTCATCGGATTGGGATAATTCAACAAATCCTTGATAGCCAGCATTTCTCCGGCCAGCACTTCGGCATTGAACTGCTCCGAGGAAGAATTATTGGCGTTATCCCAGGCTTTAATTTTGAAACTGTGCCGACCCACCGGGATATCCTCCAGCACATGGGTCAGTCTGCCAGTGGTATAGTCATTTTCATTGTATTCAAACTGGTCGGTAAGATCTACCGCTTTGCCCGACTCACCATCGATCTCCAGCGTAATCCCGTGACCCAGCCCACCGGTGAGGTTGACACCGGAGTTGTCTGAAATCGTCAACTCCAGTTCGTCGTCGGCATTGATGTAGTCACCGCTGACGAAATCGGCACGAGCGGTGAAGGAATAGGAAATCACCGGACCGAGCGTATCGTTGCTGGCCGTGACCGTCTCTGAAACGGCGACGCTGTCAATCATGCCCATGCCGTCGATATCATCCAAAATAGCGTAAGCGGCGATTTTGGCGCCCTGGCCTCCATAGCCGATATCCAGTGGCGGGACAAACGAGAATTCGAAATTGCCGCCGGTGATACTGGCGGAGCCGCGGAAAATCGTGGGGCCGGTAACGTTGTAGCTGACCGTATCCAGTGGCACACCACCGTTGGGGTCAACCACGAAATGGGTCTTGTGCCGGTCGGAATCATAAACCGTTACCAGCAGCCGTCCGTCCCGAATAACCGGCGTTAGGTTTTCGTCGACTACCGTTCCTGAAACTGTAGTTGCCGTCAGGGCCAGCAGGCTGTCGGGAACCTGATCGAATGCTATATCCAGCTGCGGGATTCCCAAACTCAGCAATGGGTCGCCGAAATACAAATAGGCCTGGTCGTTGGCAATAGGCGACGGCGGGAAAGTGTTGTACTGGCGAATAAGTTTGGCCGTGTACATCGCCTCACAAATCGTCAGGTCATCGGTCTGTTTGTCCAGCAGTACATCGAATACCTGCTGGTTAAACTCGGCGTTGGGCGAGGAATAAACCCGACGGGTGGCGGAAATCACACCCACGGCTCCACCGTTGGATGCGCGCAGCAAATCCTCGGCCATGCCCTCGCGCTGGGGATTGTCAAAGAAGGCGATCTCGCAGGAGGCCGTGAACACCAAAGGCAACCGGTCAAGATTGTCCAACCGCGGGATGTCATCGGTACGGGTAAAGACGTGCTCATGGGCCCATAGATCGGGATTGCCGTGCCCGACATAATTAACCAGCAGCGTTCCGCGATTAAAAGCGTTCACGATGGCGTCGTTGACGGCCGGCTTGTAGCGGCTGACGAACGGGTATTCCCATAAATATATTTTGTTCCGGTGAAAGACCGACGGGATGTAACTGCTGTCAAGTTCTTCGGCCTGGATCGTGTGAATCGACTCGTTGTACGTCCCGGTCGTGAACTCATCGTCGGCAACCAGCGTGATATCGGTTCGCCAGGTTCCGAAATTGTCCGGCTGTTCGTATCTTTTGATCTTCTCGGTGATGATGGCAATCTCGTCGGTACTGCGGACCGGCCAGCGCGAGATCAGCATATCGTACCCACGGTCGAAACTCACGACAGTGGTATCATACGATGTATCGCTGTCGAGAATTCCGTAGCGGCCGAAATAGACGTAGAAGTCATCGGAGTAAAACTGTTCGTTGAAGAACGGATGGATGAACGGCGGGATATGATTCACCACCGGTGTACCCAGGACATCTGCGAAATCATAAGTGCCGTCACCGACTAACAACACGTAGGTCGGAGTCGGCGCCGGATAGTTCTCATAAGCGTATTTGAGAAAATCCCGTATGGCGATCGGGTCATAAAGTCCCGATGCAAAATTATCCACAATATCTTCGACAGTGACTGTTTGCACCGCGTACCCCTCGCCGCGCCGATAGCTCACGTATTCCTCAAGCGCCGGCTCAAACTGCCGGGGAGCGATGACAATCAGGTCCGCCTGGCCTGAAGAAGCGCGAAGGTCGGTCACGCTGACTTCGTCGATGCTGACGGGCGCGATGGCCGCTGACACAGGTGCGGCATAGTAGCGGTTCATTTGTCCCGGCAGAAGGTCCGCTCGGTACGTCAGAAATCCACCTGAACTGACGGCATTGGCCACTATCGTCGGATGCTGCGGATCGGATATATTCAGCACTGTCGGAGACGCGCTGAAGTCATCGGTGACTCTCAGCGTGGCGTTGGCATCGGTGTCACCAATGGTGATATCGAGAATGTCATCTTTCGGGGCCATATAGCTGACATACTCAACGTCAATATAATCGAAATACGGCGCCACGGTCGCGAACTCATATAAAAGCATGTTCATCTCGTTGAGTCCGTCCCGGAGATTATTGGTCTCAAACGCGCAGCGAGTACTGCTGCAATTCTTGCTGAAAGCGGCGATGCCGTTAACCGTCAGATCCATATAACCGGCCTGGCCACCACTGCCGGAGGTTTTCCCGAATAGGGTAATCTGAGCCGTCTCGTCTTCTTTGGCACCGAACGTGGAAACAAAAACACTGATCCGGGCGGTGTCACTCCAGTACCAGTGATAGTAATCGTAAATCTCCCCTGCTTTGTACTTGCGCAGCATATTGTCCTGTTCTGCGTGCACGCGACGCCGGAAAGTGTCGATTGTGGTATCCGCCGCGCCGCCGTTGGATTCATCGACCAGTTGCATGCGCAGGCCGGCGCCGCCCAGATCAGGCGATGCTGCCAGCCAGTATACGTTGCGGTCAGCGTAAGCATTGTTGACAAACGTATCGGCTGGTATAAACAATCGGCGATCCTCGGCTTCGCTGTAGAAAACAACCTGATCGTCGGCATCGAATCTCCCGTCGCCCCCGTCGTCAACCATCACGGCGATCTCGGTAAACTCCGGACGTGACAAGCTATTGTCCAGCGGCAAAGGCAACCCGCCGCCGTTGAAGACATGAATATTGCCCGAGGCAACATTGGCCAGATTCAATCCGGCCGTCCGAAGCTGCGCGCCGGTCACCGAGGTCAGCCCGGTGACATTGACGCCTATCTTGTACCAGGTCGAAACCGTGGAAAACGGGTGCGCCGCAACCGACGCGGCTTTACTGCGGGAACGCTCAACCATCGCCGGCCAGGTCTGGAACTGTTCGTAATTTATCAGGGCCGCTTTCAATACGCGGTCGAAGTATCGGTCTGCGGAGACAGTTGGCGAAGCAGCGGTCGTGCCGCCGACAAAACCGAGATCGACTTCAACCTCGCCAAAGACCATGCCGTTGACCACCGGTGAGATTACCACATTGACACACTGCCGGCCGCGAACGGTGATCGGCGGCGACACCCGAACCAGGGACGGTGCCTGGGCCGCCGTAGTTGACTTTGTAATGAGTTGCTTCATAATCGCGGTGGCGCCGAATCCATTGGCCGAAAGCACCACAACCTGGGAGCCGCTCGGAATACCCACGGTTACGGACTTGAAAAAGATTACGCCGGAATCGGCCGTGGTTTGTTTCTGAAGTTGATCCGGATTTACAGCCAGCCTGAAGCGCAATCCATCATCGCCGGATGATAGAATTGTAATATCAGAATTCGATGCATCTGCGGGGGAATACGCAAAAGAGGCAATCAGACAAAAAAGAAGGA
>JAUXCD010000146.1 GCA_030619085.1 Candidatus Zixiibacteriota bacterium | reverse complement strand
GCCCGGCTAAGACATTTCTGTTCCTTCACTCAGTATTCTGACGTAATCACCATATACATATAGCCGACTTCGGCTGGTCTTGGGCGGACTATATGTGATCCCGAGTTTTGTGAGACGATTCATAGCTCCCGTGACTGTTGGAATTGTCAATCCCGTGTACTCGGCTGCTTTAGAGATCGGCATAATCGGGGTTTGCTGAAGAGCGTGATGAACGCGTAGAGCGGAACCAGCCGCCTGGCCTATTTTCCCGATGTTCTTTCTGTCCTTCTTAAAAAGACTCGCCAAACGTTGAGCGGTTCCCACCGCTTGTTCTGCCGTTTCCTTAACTCCTCTCAGAAAGAATGCCAGCCATTTCTCCCAATCTCCGTCCACACGGACACCCTGCAAGAGGTCATAGTAATCTTGCCTATGGGCTTTAAAAAACAAACTCAAATAGAGCATGGGCTGAGACAGGGCACCTTCCGCGCAAAGAAGCAGCGTTATCATAAGCCGCCCCAACCTACCGTTGCCGTCCAGAAAAGGATGGATAGACTCAAATTGAACATGGGCAAGAGCCGCTTTGAGGAGCAACGGCGTCTTGGTTGGCTTGTTGTGCATAAATCCCTCAAGATCTCCCATGCATGACTGGACTTGGCCCGGCGGTGGTGGCACGTACACAGAGTTACCGGGACGACTACCACCGATCCAGTTTTGTGAGCGGCGAAATTCTCCCGGGTCTTTCTGCTTTCCCCTGCCATGGCTTAATAGTTTTCCATGAATCTCCCTTAACAGACGTAGCGAAAGTGGAAACCCTTCCTTCAGGCGCTTCAAACCATAGTCCATAGCCGCCACATAACTGGAGACTTCCTGGACATCATCGATCGGCACGCCCGGAACGGCTTCACTTTCGTACATGAGCAAATCGGAGAGGGAAGATTGAGTACCTTCTATTTGAGACGAAAGTACAGCCTCCTTTCTGACATACATATACAGAAAGAGTGCAGTATCTGGGAGTAGCGTAGAAACACTATTCAGACTTCCCAAGGCTAAAAGAGCCTTGTCCATTGTTTCTTGAAGATCTGGGCTGATTTTCAATGCCGGTATCGGAGGAAGGGGATCCGGGATGAAGGCTTTGCAGGTCTCTCCGCCGACCGTTGAAATTACCACATATTGGCCTGTTTTCTTTCTTTTCAATTTGATCACCGTAGTTAAAGAAGTTTTAATCTCAACTTGACTTATTAAAGAATAACGGCGTTTCTTTTAATTAACAAGTTTGAATAGAGAGACTCTTAAACAAAGTTTAATTTCAAAAACGATATTAAAGAAATCGGTGATTTCCTTTAATTATGAAAGGCCATGCGGGTAACCATCTATATAACATAGTCTTAATGGTGAGAAAACAATCTTGGAGCCCCACCCATTGGGTGCGGTACCAAGGTGGCAGAGCCACTTTTATGCTTCGCAGGAATCCAAATACTGCCGCCTCCCCCCCCGATTCAATTTCCCTTGGAAAAAGCCGATTCAATAGATATATTTTAACGTCGATGACAAGCCGGCCACTCCGGCCGGCCAGGAGCCGAAATAAGAACTTACTGTTACTGCAAGTACAAAGCCCTATAGCGATGCACACTGAACCTGAAATCCGGCGGATTCCTGCCCCTGTGGCTAAGGCCTTGATATGCCTGACTTTGCTGCTGACCATAAGCCTGCTTCAGGCCGATTCCGCCCGCGCCCAGGGTTCTATTTTCGGCCTTGTTACCAACCCGGACATGTCTATCCCGGCCGAGGGTGAACTTACCTTTGTGGGCTTTCTCGATGATACCGATGAGGAGATCAGGCTTGAGTCCTGCGATGGCGCCGGGTACGACGCTGGAAACTGGATGGATGATTTCCAGAATTTCCTCACTGAAGGACGCGACAACCCCTATGACTACCTGTTTTTCAACAGCGCCAACGGCGCGGGCTTCCATCTCGAGGCGCTGCAACCGAATAACTCTTTCCAGCAGGAGGATATCCCGCTGGAAACCGTGGCCTGGCCGAGCGCTCCGACTGCCTTGAAAGCGCTGTCAAGTTCCCCGAGCGAATTTGTAATCGGCTGGGACAAAGTTGATGGCCTGACCTACCATGTCTATCGCCGACTGGGTGTGTCCAACGGCTCGTTTTTCCGCATGGATAATCCCGCCGGCCTGCTGACCGATCCGGGCGTCGATGACAGCACCTTCAGCGACATCACCATCAACGGCGTCAACCCATACGATTACGTGATAATCGCCGAGGATGCCTCGGGCTTTCTCAGCCCCCACTCGGCCGTCCTGACTGTCACGCCAACGGTCGGGTGCTGTGCGGTGATGGGCGACGCCAACCACGACGGTGCTGAGGATATCAGCGACCTGACCTATTTCATCGACTTCATGTTCGACGGCGGACCTCCCCCGGTCTGCCTGGCCGAGTTCGACAACTCGCCGGACTGCACCCTGGATATCTCCGACCTGACGACATTCATTGAATATATGTTCGACGGCGGAAGTCTTCCCGCCTGCCACGACTGCCCGTGACGAAGTCACGTTTTTGCTTCGGCGGCATAGCCGCTTTTATCCAAACCCGATATCCAGCAATGTCTTGAAAAACATGCGAAGCATAAATCACACGAAGTGTGCACGAAGTGTGTCCCGTCAGAACACGCCGGCGGCCAGAAGCAAAAGCAGGACAGCCATCGCGGCCAGGATAATCCTAACGGCAATCACAAATCCCTTGAAATGATTCTCATGCAGGTTGGCCAGCCAGTTCAAATGCAGCTTCCTGAGAACCAGGATCCGGAAATTCATCATTTTCGGCACCAACGGAATGAGGCCGAGCATGATTACCGCAACAATAATGTAGTAAGTCTGTGCCTGCATATTTCCTCCAGTTCCCTGCCCTGATATCTATACCCCGTGATTGGTGGGATATTCACCAAGAAACAGATGCGGTCTTTTCTTGACGTATTTGCGATAGAACTTATATTGATTGTAGATTCAAACGCAAGGTCTAATACAGAAGTGGAGATTCTACTCACCACCAGACGTTGATAAAGCACGTATCATCGGCCTCATTGCACTAAACTATGCGGAGGTATAGTACCGTGAAGAAGACGATTCTTTATACGGTCATGGTAGTCCTTATCTGTTGTACCGCTTCATATTGTGCTGTCATCAATGTTCCCGGCGACTATTCCTCAATTCAGACGGCAATCGTCGCCGCCTCGAATTTTGACACCATCTTAGTCGGGTCGGGCACCTATCACGAGAATCTCGATTTTCTCGGCAAACGTCTTGTTGTCGCCAGTACGGCGGGGCCTCTGGCCACCTCGATAATAGCCGCCAACAGCACCTCCCCGACCGTACGGATGATCACCAACGAACCGGGCGGCACCGAACTTTCCGGCTTCACCATTACCGGCTCCAATGCTTCCGGCATTCGTATAAGCGAGGCCTCGCCCACCATCACCGGCAACATCATCCATGGCAACAACAATACCCACACCTACAGCGGCGGCGCAATCAGGGTACAATACGGAGTCGGAGTTGTTATCACCGACAATATCATGTATGACAACCATGTATCCAACTGGGGCGGGGCTATCTTCATACGTTGGGGCTGCGATTCGGACACGATCGCCTATAACATCATCTACGGCAACAGCGGCATAGGGCAGATAACGATCTCCAACGGCGTGGACAACATGTTTCTGCATAACAATACCATTACCGGAGATAAGAGCCACGGCGTATACTGGCGGTCGGGCGGGACGGCATACATGATGAACAATATAATTTTCGGGATGCCGGACTGGGGCATATCTCGCGGCGATGGCACTATCCACGCCGACTACAACTGCCTATACGGAAACATGGGCGGCGACCTGAATTTTGAGCCGGGCGAGGGGAATATTTTTGCCGATCCCGGCCTGCTCAATGTGTACGAGGGCGACTTCCGCCTGCTACCCGGATCGCCCTGCATTGATGCCGGCCATCCGTCTTCGATATTCAACGACCCCGACGGTACCCGTAATGACATAGGAGCTCTTCCCTTTGAACTAATCGCTCCTGTTCCGTACCATATAAACCTCGGTGCTGAGGACGCATCTCATGTGATCTCCCACACGCCGACTTTCAACTGGTCGTTCTTCGATGTTTCCGGCACACCCTCGGGCTTCCAGCTTCAGGTGGACACCAATACCGACTGGTCGACTGCTGATATCTGGTCAACGGGTGAGTATTACACATCGGACCTGTCAATAACCTACGGCGGTCAGCCACTGGTTGACTCGGTGACCTATTTTTTCCGGCTGCAGGTTTACAACGGATCGGTGTGGAGCCAATGGGCAGCCTCGCAGTTCCGGATGAATGCCACCGCCACTACACCGGTGCCGTTCTATCCGGTCGGCTCACCGACGTTGACAATTTCCAATATCAACCTGGTGGTCGAAAACTCACACGATCCGGAGTATGACAATCTTGTGTATGACTTTGAGATATATACCGATCCCGGCCTGTCAAATCTTGCCGCCGGCCGCTACGACGTCAGCGAGCAGGACACCCTGACGGCCTCCGGTTTGTTTTTCGGCTTGTTGCCATCGGCCCAGTACTACTGGCATGCCCGTGCTTTCGACGGCTACGAATACTCCGACTGGTCGGCGGTTGAATCATTCCTTACGCGCGCACCGATGGCCTATCACGTGCCATCGCCATACGCCACTATTCAGGCGGCTCTCGATGCGGCCAGCAATGATGACTCGGTCATTGTAGGCCCCGGCACATACAGCGGCGAGGGCAACCGCGACCTTGACTTCAACGGCATGAACATCATTTTGATTGCACCGGCCGGAGCCGACAATACCATCATCGACTGCGGCGGCACCGAGTATGAGAACCATATTGCCATCTACTTCCACAACGAAGAAGATTCCACCTCGGTTATCGACGGCTTCACGATAACGAATGCCTATAGTGAATGGGACGGTGCTATCAAATCCGACCATCCCTGTTCGCCCACCATCCGAAACTGCAATATCACCGGTAACCAGTCGCACGGGATACACACTGATTGGAGCACAAAGACGCACCTGTCCAACTCGACTGTCACCGACAACCTGGGGCACGGCTTATTCGCTATCGGTGATGCGACTATAACGGACTGTGTTTTCGCCCGTAATGGCCAGAGCGGAGTAAAGATGTATTATGGTCTCGCAACCATCTCAAACTGTTCGTTTGTCCTCAACGGTGAGCACGGCATTATATTTGAGATGGATCCGCCGCGCAGTGAAAGCTCCAGCAATTGGGGATCAACAATCGACAATTGCCTGTCCGCCTACAACGGTCAGTACGGTTTCGTTAACTGGATGTCTTTTATTAGCCGCATGGACTGCTGCAACGCCTACGGCAACGGCAACAATGATTACGAGGTATATTTATTGCCCGATTGGCAACCAAGCATATCACAGAATCCGCTTCTTTGCGACACGGCCAACGGTGATTTCCGCCTGAGTACATCGTCGCCATGCATGCCGGCCAACAATGATTGCGGTGTTCTTATCGGTGCCCTGGGTGGCGGTTGCGGTGATTGCTGCGTGGGAATTCGCGGTAACATAAACTATGATCCCGGCGACAGCATTGATATATCCGACCTGGTCTTTCTGGTATCGTACATGTTCGATGATCCGAGCGGGCCGGCCGCTGCTTGCTTCGAAGAGGCCGATCTCAACGCCGATGAATCGGTGGATATCAGTGACCTGACCTATATCGTAGATTATATGTTCGGCTCGCCCAACGGCCCGGCGCCACTTCCCTGCCCTTAGGCAGCGGCATAGCCGCTTTTATGCGACCCCTAAATCCAGCAATGTCCTCAAAAACATGCGAAGCAAAGATCACACGCAGTGTGCACGAAGTGTGCGAAGCGAAAACCACACGAAGTGTGTGGGCGGCAGACGTCCCCGTCTGCCCCTCGTTCACCCGGCACAACAGGTGGCAGAGCCACCCTTATGCTTCGCAAGTTGTCGAGATGCTGCAGAATTCTTGATGGCCTCAGTGAACACCATTCAAACTACCTATCACTCTCCCACCACGGCCCAACCATCCAACACTCCGGCAACGTATCTATCTTGCCCCGGCGGACGGATTATACTATACTAAACCAGTCAACTATAGCCAGCCGTCTACAACTGCCTTAAGAAAGAAAGGAAGCCGTATGACGTCCGCCCATGAAGCTACTTCTAGAAATCCACAGGATCACGCCCGATGGTCTCGGATCGCTCTGTGGCTGGTGACGGCAACGCTTGTATACAATATAATCGAAGCGGTCGTGGCGCTCTGGGCCGGAGCCGAGGCGGACAGTATCGCTCTTTTCGGTTTTGGGCTCGACAGCCTGATTGAAACCGCTGCGGCCATGCTTCTTCTGTGGCGGCTGAAAGTCGAGGCCAGGGGCGCCGACCACAAAACGGTCGAGCGCGTTGAACGCCGCGTCCACCTTTTTGTAGGTGTCACGTTTCTTTTGCTGGCTCTCTACGTCACGGTCCAGGCGGGCTGGACACTGTGGAAAGCAGAAGTGCCCAAAGAGAGCGTAGTGGGTATTATCCTGGCGGCTGTGTCTCTTACTGTCATGCCGCTGGTTTCATGGGGTAAACTTCGCGCCGCCAAAGAAATCGGAAGCGGTGCGCTTCGCGCCGAGGCCAAAGAAACGCTGGCCTGTTCGTATCTCTCGTTCGCGCTGCTATTGGGATTGGTGGCCAACGCTACGGCCGGATGGTGGTGGGCCGACCCGGTGGCCGCCCTGGCGATGGTCCCCTGGCTGATCAAAGAGGGATTGGAAGGCATCAAAGGTGAGGAGTG
>JAUXCD010000029.1 GCA_030619085.1 Candidatus Zixiibacteriota bacterium | reverse complement strand
GTTTGATGCTTTTGACGGCAGCTCGGCCGATACGACCACGCTCTTTGGTAATGAGATTATCGGCAACCGCACATCCGACACGGTGGCGATCACTTACAGTTACACTGATCGTGGTGATGCCTTGGTGGCCGGATCGGCCACGTTGTTTTCCGGGTCATCCACGACCGTCCCGCAGGATCGCTGGACACTGTTTTCGATCCCGACCGATATCCCGTCTCCTTATAATCGCATAAGTTCCATTTTCTCAAACGATATCGATAACTATGCCATCGACCAGTACACGGCCGGATGGCGCGTTTATAGCTGGCTGCCAGCCAATGCCCGGTTTCTACAGATGGAGACATCAGAAGTTCTGTTCAAGGGCATGTGCTACTTCTACCGGATGGTTGGCAAGGATAGTTATGCCAATTTCAATCTCAACCTGCCGGAGGGAAATATCTCGCTGGAGCCGTTCGATTACGGTTCTATCCTGGAAGCGAATGCCTGGAATTTCCTGGGTAACCCATTCCCGTTTTCGATAAATGTAGCGACCCTTGTCGGGATCACCGGCGACGATGTCAACTCCTGGTACACCTACAACGACAACACCCGCGGGTGGGTGGTTATCACCGCCGGCGCCAACAATGTGATTCCGGCCTATGGCGGCTTCATCGTCAACACCGGCTCGAACCCGGACCTCGTTCTGAAGTCTTCGACGGCGACCTCCGGTACACCGATATTGGCCAAGATGGCCCCTGCTGATGAGATGATGATCCGATTTGAACTGAACACATCCGGATTGCAGGACCACGTTGATGTCGGGTTCCGCACCGGCGCGGCGAAGGGATTCGGTGACGAGGACTACCTGAAATTTACCCCCAGCCTTGAAGACCGATACCTCAATTTCGGTGTCGACAATTTCGGCTGGGAAAACACGCCGGGACTGTATCGCATCGATGTTCGTGATTACCCGTCCGAGGGCGAGTCATGGCCGCTGATGATGTATTCGTACAACGTGACCGACGGCTCCCCGGTGGAAATCAATTGGGAAATAGACAATGCCTCGAGCGCGTACGGTGTCTGGTTGATTGACAACTATGCCGAGACGCGAATCGATATGCTCGAGACGGACAGCTACAGCTTCAGTCACATCGGCTCGGTCGAGGACGGCCGTTTCGCCGTTGTCGCCGGTACGAGTGAGTTCCTGGCTGGGTATATCGAGAGCAGCCAAGAGGCTCTGCCGGACGGTTTCGTGCTGCATCAGAACTATCCGAACCCGTTCAACCCGCAGACGACCGTTGCTTTCGACCTGGCCCATTCCGGCGACGTTGAGTTGACTGTCTTCAACGTTTTGGGCCGGAAAGTGAAAACCGTATTTGACGGGAAGCTGCTTAAGGGACACCACGAATTCGACTGGGACGGTACCAATGACGCCGGGACGTCAATCGCCTCGGGTGTTTACTTTTACCGGTTGCAGACTTCGAGTGGTACCAAAGCAAGGAAGATGTTGCTGCTGAAATGATGAATAGACGACTGCTTTTGACAACTACATCAGCATTGATTCTGGTCGCCGCCCTGGCATTCACACCGGCGGCGGCCAAGAGCGGTATCGAGCTGGTTGTTCAGCGCGATTTCCGCCAGGCTGTATGGCAATTGGCAGAGGACAGAGATGCGGGCAAAATCAGTCCGGATGCCGCCCGCTGTTTCACCGGGATCTCGTTCTACGAATTAGGGGAGTTCGCGATCTCGCTCAAGCGCACGGCCTATTTCATTACCCGTGATTACCTCCACAAGCTGATTGACAACCCCGAACTGGAGAAGTTCTCGTTCCCCTACCACCGGTTTCAGTTGGGAGCGATTCACTTCTTTGAAGGCCGCTTTGACGATGCAGCTGAACTTTTCAAGAAAATTCAGACTGACAAGGGCATCAGCGCCGCCGACCGGGTGGTGTTTGCCCTCTGGGAACGGACCTGCCTGGTAACAACGGATCAGCTCGACATCAAGGAGCTGACCCAGGTGGAAGGGTTCTCATTCGACGATTACCGTATGGCCAGCGAAGCGGCTTTTCTGGCAGCCTGGATGGGGAATATCGACCTCGCTCGGGAAATCATGAAGGACAAGCTAACCTGGCCGAAGGATTTCGCCTCGCGGCGCAATTCGCTCTATCTGGCGGCCGTGTTCGGTCAATCGGACAAACTGATGGACTTCTACCGGCACCTGGATTTAAAGCAGCCGTACGATTACTACAAGTATGAAAAAGATGGTCCGGAGTTGCCGTTGTAC
Source organism: Candidatus Zixiibacteriota bacterium (assembly GCA_030619085.1). Classification (GTDB taxonomy): domain Bacteria; phylum Zixibacteria; class MSB-5A5; order GN15; family FEB-12; genus JAUXCD01. The sequence continues at coordinate 15,493 of JAUXCD010000029.1, read as the reverse complement.
GACATGCCGATCTACGCCATCATGCCCCGGATTTACTTCCTGGGCGGTGAAGGCGTGATGGGGCAGTGTCAGGTAGCATCACTGGACAAGAAATACCGTGATGTCTACGAACGCTACAGCGCCAAACTGCTTTGGCGCATGGATCGCTCGGACGACCTTATCAGCCGGTTTGTCGGCACCGAGAATGTGCGGGTGCTGCCATACCTGGGCTGGGCATATTTCGCTACCGGCAACAAGTCCGGTGCCCGCAGCGTCTGGACCAGGGTTCAGAATCATCAGACGGACGAAGCCAGGAAGGCTGTCAAAGTCGAATTGGAGGCCAAGGCCGAACTTCTTGGTCTGCTGTATGATATGAAGCCGTCCGAAGCGAAGCGGCTGAAAGATTTGGACAATGCCTACCGGAAACGGGTCGATGACATTTCTCTCAACCTGTTGCGGCATGCCACCAAACAGCAGTTTCTGATTTTCGCCGATCGCATCGATGCCCTGCAGATTTTGGAGAAGGGCGACCGGGGCGGTTACTCAGAGAAGTACATCTATAACTTCAGTCTCGACAAACAGAGCGACCTGAAAAACTATGGCCCGCGGCTGTTGATCGAAAAGGCGCTGGCGTATTACTTTCTGCCGGTTAATAATTGGGGTTTCGCCTATTCGGACCTGGACAAGTTACAGAGCGTTTTCCCGGAAGTGATTCCGGTGCAGACGTACATGAATAAAATCGAGGAATCTTATAACCTACCAGGAGGCTATCTTAGATAACTATGGATAAACGCATCTATGTAATGCTGGTCCTGTTTGCTATAGCTGTTTTGCTACTGGTGCCGTGTGTTCTATCGCAGGAATACGACAAGGAGGTCGGCGGCAGTATGAAAGTTCTCGAAAGCAATCTGACCGACACTTTTGACCCTTATACGACACGCAAGCTGCAGGGACACCGCCTGGCTGAATTGCTTTACTGTGGACTATTCCAGGAGGAAGCCCAGGGGTCATACTACAATGTGCTGGCGGATACTTCCTGGTTCGATTCCACCGGCACCTATATCGCCTTTTATGTCAGGCTGAAAAAGGGGCTGCGATGGATCGAATACGATAGTGACGTCGAGGATATCGTCGATACGGCCCAGGTGACGGCCCATGATGTAAAGTTCACCTATGACATGATTCTCAGCGATAAGATTGAGTTCAGCAATGAAAGATACTCGCAGAACCTCAAGGACATCGTCTCGACCGTGGAAGTTATCGATGACATTACGGTCAGGTTCCGCCTTTTCACCGGCAGCGAAGATATCCGGTTTCACCTGCAGAAGAAGATTCTCCCGAAATACCGGCTGCCGAACGGAAGCCTGACCCGAAACGACCTGTTTACGCACGAGACGATGGTGGGCAGCGGCCGTTATTACATCGTTGATTTCAATGATCCGGGGCACATCAATTTCCAGTTGAACAGGTCGTATTTTGACACCGTCGACACGCTGTATATTGACCGGGTCTCGGTGGTGACGCAGTACAATGACAATCTCCGTCAGCGCGAAACGGCCAACTCCACCGACCCGATGATCAGCATGGACATCAGGCCCGGCGACATTGCCACGCTGGAGAACAAGTACATCATCAAGAACTATCAGAAAATTTCGTATTACTTTCTGGCCTATAACCTGCGTCACGCCGACAACAAGTTTGCGGACGTTCGCATAAGAAAAGCCCTTTCCTATGCCATCAATCGCCGGGAGATTATCCACGAGTACCTGAGCGAAGAATATGCGCGGCCGTGCCGGGGTTCCTTCCCCAACAACTCGGGATACAACAATATCGGACTGAGGGGCTATACCTACAGCCTGGATACGGCTAATGCCCTGATGCAGGAAGTCGGCCTGGAGAAAGTCGACGGATATTACCAGAAGGACGGTCAGCCGTTTAGGGTATCGATCACGTTCGAGGGGGCGGTGCTGTCAGTGGCCAACAAGGTCGTCGAGCACATCAAGGGCAACTGGCGAGAACTGGGAATTATGGCGGAAATTAAACGAATCCCACCCGGTGAATTGGACCGCGTGGTGTTCGAACTGGGCGATTTCGAGGTGCTGTTCGAGGATATCTTCTTCCCCAGCGGCACACCGGGAGCTATGGAAGACTTGTTCCGCTCGAACTCGCGGCTGAACATATCGGGCTATACCAACCCGAAAACCGATTCACTTTTCACCCTGCGTCGGACGCTTAACTACGATGAACGGGCCAACATTTACGCTCAACTCGATTCGGTTATTGCCAATGATTTCCCGTTCACGTTCCTTTTCGACTCCCCGGCGCTGGTCGCGGTGAGCAAGAAGATCAAGAATGTCGACCGTCTCGAACCGCAGTCCTTTTTCAACTACATTGATCGAGACGAGTGGTACATCAGGCAGGAATGATTAAACTTTTTGAGTGGTGCTTATGAAGTCACTATATAAGTTCAGGTTGTGGGTGACGTTGTTGGCGGTGCTTATCATCGTCGGCTGCGGCGGTGCCCTACAATACAAAATCAAGCTCGAGGATCAGAGTTTTCAGGACTTCGATAAGAAGACCGACTACGTGCTGCTCCAGTACGCAATGGTGGAGAACTCCAGTCTGAAGATCGTTCGGGCCGATACACTCGAGTCGGTGGGTGATTTTATGCTGGGGCCGTTGTCCCCGGATACTACCTATCGGTTCATTTTCACCAGGCGTCAGTACGGCAAGGAAGACGCCCCGGCTATCTCTTGTGTGATGAGTCAGCGGGTTGTCTTCTACTCGGATCTCAAGCAGTGGAAACCGGAATTGCTGGAGCCGCTGAAGATGAATGAATACGATTGCCTGAGCCTGAAAGATGACACCCTGTACATCGACCCGAATGTGGTCGACACATCCCTCAAGCGGGAAGAAGGTACGGGTGCCTTTTAGCAAGTTTCGCAGACCGGGCGGAACTTCGGCTCACGCCGGCTGCGATTGCTTTTCTCACTCAACTCAGGGCCATTCGGCAGACTGGTAGGCTATGTTTGGTTTTGTCAGGGTCATGGGCCGGGGTGTCCTGCAGTATGTTCTGGTGGCGCTGGCGGCCACATTTATTATCTCCACACTCATTTCCATCGGCTCCGAGGAGGTGTCCTACCTCTCGTGGCTGGGGGGCGTTTCGCATCTTGATTTCGGCCGCACCAGTTCTTTGGGTGGCGATGTTCCCATAGCCCTCTGGAAGCGTCTGCCGGTGTCGCTGTTTCTGGTCGTCTGGTCTCTGTTTTTCAGTCTCGTAACCTCGGTAGGCATTGCGTATCTGCTGTTTCGGTACCGCTATTCCCGATTGCTGCGCGCCGCGGCGATACTTCTGGACATCTCGTCCAACCTGCCGGTATTCCTTATCAGCATTCTGGCTCTGCTGGCCATGTTCGCCGTCTTCGGCAGTGACTACAGCACCAATGTCCTGGTGAAACTGATTGTGGGTGGAATTATTCTGGCTTTTGGCGACGGTTGCCTTTCCACGATGGTTCGGGAGTTCAAAATTACATTCGAGCGTCTGGCGGGGAAGAGATATATCGTAGCCTGCCGTATTCGCAAGATTAGTTATTTCGCCACGTTCGCACGCAGTTTCCTGCTGTCTTTTGTTACTATCGCCGCCAACCGGGTCGTATACCTGCTCAGCGGCATTGTCATAGTTGAATTTATATTCATGGTCCCCGGGCTCGGCTCGGCGACTATCGAGGCCTTGATCAGCGGAGGAAGAACCCGCGACCACGACCTGCTTCTGGGAATAACGCTGCTGTTTGTGACGGTGGTGTACCTGTTTCGAGTTTTAGACAGCCTGGTATCGGCGCACTACACCAAGTTCAAGGATTACACGTTTTGAACTCGCTGTTTAAAAGGATATCGAAGAGCCAACTGGCCCCTGGCGCGCGTCGGTCACAGATTGCGGACAACCTGTCGACCTACCTGTCGCTGGCGGTGGGCTGCTTTATTCTCATGTTATTCGTGGTGGGAGCTATCTTCGCGCCGGATCCGGATTGCTTTTCGTCAGACCGCAATTACGGTCCCTCGCTGCCCGGGTTCAAACAGTTGTTCGCGCCTGCCGAGGATGCTACAGTGGCCGAGACACCCCAGGAAGTTGATGTCTTTGATTTTGGCGATGAACAGGAAGAAGTGGCTCCGAAACAAGAGTACAAGGTGTCATCGGAGTTTCTCCTCGGCACCGATTCGGGTGGGTGCGATCTATTGACGAAGATCCTGCGCGGCGGACGTATCGTCTTTTTGGCCGGGGTCATATCGGTTCTATTATCTTTGGGGTTGGGCGTTTTGATTGGCGCCATCACCGGCTTTTACACCACGAATTTCAGTCTCCGCGAGAGGCATGCACTTTCGCAGCATTTCCAGAACGCATTCGTGTCGCTGTCCAACTATACCTTGTACACCTTCAACGCCTTGCCGCGACTGGTGCTGATAATCGTGCCCATCGCCATCGTAGCTCAAATACGGATGGATGTCATGTTCCTGGCCGTGGGGGTGGCAAATTTTCCGCCTATCGCGGTGCTTGTGCGGGACAAGGTCAAGGAGATCAAGCAGCAGACCTATATCACTGTCGTGCGCGAATTGGGTATACCGGAGTGGAAGATTCTCCTCAAACACATTCTCTGGGCGCACTGCAAGCCGATTTTGATCATCTATTTTTTCATGACCTTCATTCAGGTGATCATGATCGAGGCCAATCTCGGTTATCTCGGATACGCGCTTCAGGGAAGTTGGGGGTACAACTTTCTGACATCGCACGAAGAGCTTTTCAAGGTTGGCGTCGAGCAGGCTCGGCTGTGGCAGTTCTTCATGCCGGCGCTGGCCGTGACGCTGGTGGTCGTGGCCCTGACGTTAATTATCGATGCCCTTAACAAGATATACAGGTTCTATGAAAAGTGATGCACCGTACATAATGAGCATCGAAGACCTCCGGGTGTTTTACAATACCACCTACGGTCTGGTACGGGCCGTCGACGGTTTCTCCATGTACGCCCGCCCGGGCGAAATGATCGGTATCTGCGGCCCGTCGGGCTGCGGAAAAACGACGTCGTTTCTGACCCTGCTCGGGATCGCCAGGGGAGTGCCGGGGGTAGTGTCGGGTAGGGCGGTGTACCGCGGCCAGAACCTGCTGACCGATTTGGGGAATTACGTCTGGAGAGAGACAACTTCCGACGGGGATATTATCAAAAAGGATTTTGTCGGCTGGGACAAACATTATGCCGGCTTGATCGAACCGTACCTGAGCACCGATCTTTACATGGTGTTTCAGGAGCCGCGCCAGTCACTGGACCCTTACCTTAAGGTGGGTGACCAACTCATGCAGGTCCTGTCGGAGACAGGCGGGCTGTCCGGCAACGAACGTACCGAGAAAGCCAAGAGCCTGTTGCATCGCCTGGGTTTTCGCAATCCGACCGCCATGTGTGACAAGTATCCTTTCCAGTTGAGCGGCGGGGAATGCCAGCGTATGGTGCTGGCCGTAGCGCTGGCGGTGCAGCCGAAAGTGATTATTGCCGACGAGCTGACCAATGGTGTTGATTACGCCACCCAGGTGCTGCTTTTCGATGTCCTCCGGCAGGAGATGCGCCAGCGCGAGGTCACGGTAATTCTGATTTCACACGAATTGGTGACCCTGGTGTCGCAGTGCGACAGCATCGTCTTTTTCGACGGTTCTACCACTTGTGAAATCATGCCGAAAAGTAAGATTCTGGAGAAAGATTTCCACCAATCCCATCCCACCACCATCCATCTTATACAGGATGCATTCAACATCCAGTTGCCGGTGCGGGTGGCGGAGCCTGAAAACGGTGACTCGCTCGACAGCGGCGTGGGGCAGTTGCGGCAGATTGACGAGGGCCACTGGGTGCTGGGGGATAGACCATGATTATTGAACTGAAAAAAGTCAGCAAGGCTTATGGGGCGGTGTCGGTGGTCGACGAGGTCTCTATCCGCATCAGCAAAGGGGAGAGAGTGGGGATAATAGGCCACACCGGATGCGGCAAGACCACCCTGGCGCTCATTTTGGGTGGGCTGTTGCGGCCGTCATCGGGTAGTCTGACTGTGTCTGAAAACGGATCACCGGTCCCGGAGCGCAGGGCGCACCGGCTGATTCGCACTCAAACGAGGATGATTTTCCAGGACCCGGAAGCGGTCTTCAATCCGGGGTTGAGAATCAAGAATCTGTTCTATGAAGCGCTAATGGTCACCCGGAAATGGGACCGTCAGCAGACCCGCGAGAACTGCCTGAAACACTTCGCCAGTCTGGGATTGCCGGTCCGGGTCTGGAACAGCCTGCCCACCCTGCTAAGCTACGGGCAGAAAGCAAGGCTCAATGTGTTGCGAAGTGTCCTGACCGATCCCAATATCCTCATTGCCGATGAGCCTTTTGTCGGTATGGATGTGACGACCAAAAAGAAAGTGAAGCAGTTCATTGTCGATCATATTATCCGGAAGCAGAAGGGTTTGGTGATGATCACTCACGACTATTCCACTCTGGAGGAATTGATTGACCGAGTCTACGTGATGGATATGGGCAAAATTGTCGACAGTCTGCCGGTGGCGAAGCTTTTTGGAGGAAAGGATCTCAGTTCGCACGCGGCCAATCTTATGGAGAGTCAGCTTCTCTTCCGGGGGCTGAGTGGTCCGGCTTAGCCGTGATGTTGGTGTAAAACGTTATGCCTGACATTTTTAGCTTGACTCTTTTTGACCGGTGAGTTTATATTTAATAATTCATATTAAATGCAGCAAACAAAGATATCATAGTCACGAAAACAGATTTTCCCAGGCTGAATCAGTTGGCCGGTTTTCCGGCGAGTGTTTTTCTGGTTTGACCTGGCACCCGAATTATTAAAGGGCTGGCCAATATGGATATCTCGGCGTTCTCGAAAAAAACCAAGTCAGTAATCAAGATTTCACAGGAGATTTGCCGCGAGTTTCGGCACGAGGAAATTCTGCCGGAGCACCTGTTCCTGGCACTGATCCGCAGCGGTTACGTTACCGGTGTGCTTAAGCAGGCGGACAAGTCCCCTAACTTCCTAACCGAGCAGGTAGAGAAAGTGCTCAAGACTCTGCCCCTGAGCGAAAGTTTTTCGCCCAGCGCTTCGGTGGAATACCAGTCGTGCCTTCTGCGAGCCTCCGACGAAAGGGAATCTCTCAAGGACAGTGAGGTGGAACCGATTCACATCCTGTTGGGCCTTCTCGACTCGGAAACAACTATTGACGAAGAGTTCCGCAAGAACATCATGTTGACCAAGAGCGTCGTTTATGACGCTCTGTCCGAAGTCAAGATGGTGGCCAAGATTTCCGATGCTGAGGGGGGTGTCGAGGGTGAAGCGCCGCTCCTGAATTACTGTCGTGATATGATCGAGATGGCGCGCTCCGGCGAACTTGACCCGGTGGTCGGCCGCGAGGACGATATCAAACAGGTCATGGAAATTCTCCTGCGCCGCCGTAAGAACAACCCGGTAGTTATCGGTGAACCGGGCGTGGGCAAGACCGCTATTATCGAGGGCCTGGCGCAAAATGTAGTGGCCGGGACCGTCCCCAAGCATCTCAAGGGCCTGAAAATCCTGAGTCTGGACCTCGCCCAGATGGTAGCCGGAGCGAAATACAAGGGGGAGTTCGAAGAGCGGATGAACAACCTGATCTCGGACCTCGCCAAGATCAAAAAGCCGGTAGCCCTGTTTATCGATGAAATCCACAGCATCATCAGCACCGGTGGTGGCGGCGGCGGGATGGATGCCGCTCACATTCTCAAGCCGGCCCTGGCCCGTGGCCGGATTCAGATGATCGGAGCCACCACCACTGACGAGTTCAAAAAACACCTCGAAAAGGACAAGGCCCTCACCCGTCGTTTCCAGAGAGTGATCCTGGCGGAGCCGGATATCGACCAGTCGGTGCAGATTCTCAATGGCATCAAGGTCAAGTACGAGGAGCATCACAGCCTGAAATATTCCGACGAGGCGATCAAGTCGGCCGTGACCCTCTCCAAACGGTATATGACCGACCGGCAGCTTCCCGACAAGGCAATAGACTTGCTGGATCAGTCAGCGGCTACGTATAACGTTAACAGGGAAAGGTTCTTCGACGAAAAACAGACCATTCTGACTGAAATAGATGAAATGGAGAAAAAACTGTCCTCCGGTTCAACCGATATGGATGAACTGAAGAAAGCCGTGGATCAACTCTCCGAGAGAGTGGCCGAAATTGAAAGCACGTTTGCCTATCGTGATTATCAGGGGAAACAATCAGCATGAGTGATGATATCAAAGCCAGGCTGACAGAACTGAAAGAGCGTCTCAACCGCACCAGTGACCTGGTGGGTGATGCCGAAGTGATGCTTGAAGAGGCCGAGATTGCGATGACTATCGAGAAGATCACCGGCATACCGGTTGCCAAGATGGTCGGCGATGAAAAGCAGAAGATAATGGAGATGGAGCAGATTCTCAAGGAACGCCTGATCGGTCAGGACGGTGCCATTGAGACTATTGCCGAGGCGGTCCGCAAATCGCGCGCCGGACTAAAACGGGCCAACCGGCCCATCGGTTCGTTCCTTTTCCTGGGGCCGACCGGTGTGGGGAAAACCTATCTCGCCAAGCTCCTGGCGGAGTTTTTGTTCAATGACCCTTCCTGTATGATCCGCATGGACATGTCCGAGTACATGGAAAAACACAACGTCGCCAAGATGGTCGGTGCCCCGGCGGGCTATGTCGGCTACGAAGAGGGCGGGATTCTCACCGACTATGTCCGCATGAAACCCTTCTCGGTGGTGCTTTTTGACGAGATCGAGAAAGCGCACCCCGACGTCTTCAACATCCTGCTTCAGGTGATGGATGACGGCCGGCTAACCGATGGTCAGGGCCGGACAATTGATTTTTCCAATACCCTGGTCATACTGACCTCCAACTACGGCGCCGAATACATCATCGACTGTGTCCGGGAGAAAAAGGCGGTGGACAAGGATCAACTGTTCAACCTCCTGCTCGGGAAATTCAAACCGGAACTACTCAACCGGCTCAGCGAACTGATTGTCTTTATGCCCCTGATGGATGACAGCGTTAAGATAATCGTCAAGAATGAAGTAAAAGATATTCTGAAGCTGATCGCGGATAAAAACATCAAATTCACCTTGACCGATGCGGCGATTACCAAGCTGGCAGCCGACGGCTACTCCTTTGAGCTCGGTGCCCGACCTATCCAGCGTGAGATCGACCGGCACCTGGCCGTGCCGCTTTCGGTGAAATTGATAAACGAAGAAGTTATGCCCGGCGACACCGTGATTTTCGATGTTGTCGATGATTCGTATGAATTCAAGAAACAGTAAATATCTCTAATAAGGAGGTAATAGTGTTAGACATTATTGGTGGGCGCGAGAAAAAAGACCGAAGTGACAGTCGCCCGGTGGAATTGTTACCCTCCAACAAAACTCTGTATCTGGACAAGCTCAACAACATGGAGGAGCCGGATACAACTCCGGCGAAATGCGTGAATGTCGATCAGGTGTTCAAGCGTTTTCAACCCTCGGTGGAAGTCCAGCTCGAGACGGCGGAAGGTGAAGAGCAAGCCGGTACGTTCGATCTGAACACCCTGGCGGATTTTCAGGCTGACAACCTCGTGGGCAAGAATGAACTGCTGACCAAGACGTTCAACGAGGTCGAGGTTCTCAAGGACCTGGTCAAGCAGCTGGGCAAGAATAAGGCCCTGCTCAAAGCACTGAAAGATCCCGAGAAAAAGGCATCGTTTTTGAAATTCCTGGACTCTAATATCAAGCGTCTGGGCTAACCCTGAAACCGAGATGAGGTAATATAAATGGCTGACGAAAACCAACAGGCTCCAGGTCAGGAAGCCCAGCAGCCGGTAGTTGATGTCAAGGTTCTCGACGACGAGATCAAGGACATCATCGGCACCGGGTTCGGGAGTGACTACTCCAAGCTGGCTTCTTTACTGCCATCGTTCACAGCTTCCAACGGCTCAAAAATGCACGGTGTTGAGTGGCTTAACCCGGGCAAGGCCAAACAGCGGGAACGGTTCCTGAAGGAAAAGGACTACACCAAAGCCAGAGGCAATCTTAAACAGCGTCTCAGCTTGTGGAAGGAATTGCTGGAAGGCTCCAGCGATCCGGATGGTCTCATCCAGTCGCTCAACGAGCGGGTGGGCAAATTGGATAAGAACTTCAAGGCCAACATGAGCAATGTCTATGAGACGATCCGGCCGTTCGAGGTCACCTATCGCGGCATTGCCAACTTCTTCAGCAACTGCAAGAAAGACCCCGACGAGGCGGTCGATGTGTTTTTCACCAACCTCAAAGGTGAGGACCTGGTCGATCCGGACGAACCGGAAAGATTTGAGAAAGTCACCTCGGAAATCTCCACTCTGTTCCGACAGTTCTCTATTGATGAAGCGTATTCGCTAATGGTGGTTCCCGGCTATCTGGGCAACGTGCAGAAAATTGACAATGTTGCGCGCCAGATCGGCTACGCCAACAAGGTGCACGTGATCACCGACATGGAGGATTTCGAGTCCTACGAAGAGGCCAAGGAAATGCTCAGCGACGAAACCTTCAAGGGTCTGGCCTCGACCGAAGAGTACAAGCAGTACATGTCGGTCTGCACCAACTATATGCTGGGCCGCAAGAAGAACGAATTCGAGGAAGAGGACGTCTGGATTCCACCGTCCACGGCGGTGGCCGGACTGATTTTCCGCAACGATTCCGAGGTCGGTATCCAGCAGCCCTCGGCCGGCTACGACCACGGCAAGATTGCCGATGTCGAGAATTCGCGATTCAAGCTGAACCAGCCAACAGCGTCGGAATTGGTCAAAAAGAACGTCGTCCCCACCCTGTACTGGGACGGCTCCGTGCGTACAATGGGGCACACCACGCTGTACAACGGCGAGACGTTCAACAACTACTCGATTCGTCGTACCTATGACTACATCTACAAGACCATCCGGCACTACATTAACAAGCAGACCTTCAAGGTTGTCGATGAGAAATATCTCACGACGATCAAGACGGATTTGCTGAAGTTCATGAACTACCTGAAGAAGAACAAAGACGTTCTGCAGGACTTCTCGCTGGAGGTTTTTGCAGACGACGAAATGCGCAAGGCCCAGCAGGTTGACATCAATGTTACGCTTAATCCCAAGTACCCGGCTCTGGCTTTCAATATTGCATTGCGAACATGGAAAGAAGGCGAAACAGTTAATGTGGATGATAAGTAACTTATAAGGGAAAGGATTAGTTATGGCAAGGCAACCTTACCTTGAGATCAATGGTGTCGAATATGATCACGTGTATTCGGTTAAGTATTCGGTGTACACCAGCCGTGATGAGCGTGGCGCCCCTACCTCGGCTCCGCGCGCCGGACTGATCAAGGTCACCCGCCAGTCAGACGGAAAACAGGATATCGCAGCTTGGGCCGCCAAGAGCGGCGAGGGGAACTGGAAGGACGGCAAGGTCACTTTCAAAAGCCCCAAGGGCGAAGACTGGAAGACAATTACCTGGACTAAGGGTTACCTGGTTTACTACGAAGAGGAACTGCCCCATACGCAGAAACAGCCCAACGACCAGATAGCCGAGTATTTCGAAATCTCGGCCACCATAGTAACCATTGCCGACGAGCCTGTAAACAATGAATGGCAGTTGGCGTAATCTGACTTGAGGAACGAGGGGGCCCAGGCCCCCTCATCACGGCAATGATTCAGACAGTCGCGAAAGCATCGATAAAAATTGATGGCAAGGACCTGGCCTATCCTCTCAACTCGCTGACGCTGGACGAGCGGGTCAACGACCACTGCGTTCTTAAGATACAGTGCAGTATCCCGTTGCCGGGCGCGGGGGATAAGGAAGTCTTTGTCGAATCGGGGAACATCTTCGATATGCTGGGCAAGCAGGTGAAGATTTCGTTCTCGTCAGACCAGGTGACGTTCGAGGTCGGCAAGGCTCATGAGTTTATCGGCATCATCACCAACGTCGATCTCGACAACGACATCGACAAACTCAATCAGTTTACAATCACCGCCTGTGATCCGACCTTCGTTATGTCCGCCACGACCTGTTCCAACTATTATCGGGAAACGAAAGCCAGCGATATCATTTCACAGCTACTCAACAAGCACAGCATTCCCATAAACAAGATTAGCCTGACGAATGATCGCCAGTTCGAGTTCTACTACCATTCGAACGAGTCGGATTATGATTTCATTCGCCGATTGGCTGCCGTGGGCGGGAGTCTGATCTGGTATGATGGCAGCAAGGTGAGTGTCTGTCCGCCGTCACCTTCGAGTCCCGTAAATCTCGACTGGCAGGGCTCGCTGGGCTCTCTTTCGGTCAAGCTCAACTGCGTGCCGCTGAAGTTTCAGGGTTCGTCGTTCAATTACAACGAAAAGGACCCGTTCGAATTCGAAACCCGCGGTGATCCCAGCACGAGTCTGTCGGGTATCGCCAGCCGCGCACAAAAGTGTTCCAAGGAGATGTTCCCGCTGTCGGCCCATGTCGGCCTCACCGAGGTATTCCCCAGTTTCAGTGATCTCTCCAACCAGTTGACCAGCCTGCAAAATGCGCAGATGAACCGGCTCCTGGTGGCCGTGGGGGAGACCAATATTCCGACTGTCACCGTTGGCCGGTGTGTTAATATCAGCAAACTCTCCGAGGTAAACGGCAAGTATATGGTAACCCGCGTGGAGCACCACCTGAGCGGAAACAGCGTGTATAATAACAAGTTTTACTCATCGCCTATTGAGACGGTCTGTGGCGACCGACCGGCAATCAGTAAAGCTCTCCCGGAGTTGAGCGTTGTCACCGGTATCGTGACCGATAACAATGATCCCGAAAAGGGCGGCCGGGTAAAAGTGAAATTTAACACGGCGACTCTGGGCGAGGATACCGACTGGGCCCGGTGCGCCGCCCCGCATGCCGGCGGTGATCACAGTTTTTACATCATACCGGAAATCGGCGACGAAGTGGTAGTTGCATTCGAGGACAACGACCCCAGCCAGCCGATTGTCCTGGGCTCGATCTTCAACAGCAGTGAACCCCCCGACAGCGAACACGTCAATAGCGAAAACGAAAAAAAGCTCCTGACCACCAAGTCAGGCAATATGATATCCATCTGTGATACGTCCGGCGGCGAAGAAATCGCTATTGCTACCGCTGGGACGAAGTCCCAGATAGTCATGAAAGCGGGCAGCAGCCCGTCGATAACGGTGAAGTCGGACGGTGATATTACCCTGGAGGGAAAAAACATCACCATCAAGGCTAGTGGTAAGATCGACGTGTCGGCGGATAAATCGATCGAACAGAATGCTACCGGCAAGATGGTCCTGGGCAGTAAACAGGGTTCCGAGATGAAAGCCCCGAAGGTCGAAGTCAAAGCCGATACCACGCTCGACCTCAGCGGCAGCGCCACCGTCACCGTTAAGGGAGGAGTGATCAAGCTGAACTGATATGACTAACTTACCCTGTATTAAGCTTCCCCTTAGTTTCGAGAACGGCCTTCTGGATCGGACGTCCAAGTCTGATTCCATTATTGATTTTGTTTCCCTGATACTCTCCACCAAACGAGGATCAATTCCAGACGCTCTGGATTTTGGAAACGCTATCTGGGAGAAAGATATCGGCCTGGGAGATATGAAATTCAACCAGGATGCAGTATCCGTGGTGGAAAGGTCCGTCTCCAGAAACGAGAGGCGGCTTTCCAGCATCCAGGTAGAGGTCAAGCGTGAAGCGGATATCGAGCGTGCCGTCACCGTGAAAGGCCAGTACACCGAGGATGGTGAGACCAGGGAAGTCGCGGTAGAGTTTGACTTCTTCAGAACCTGACGTGGAAGTACCGTATGAAGCTAAAGACCAACCAGAAAGAAGTCTTCACCGAGATGTTCAACCGGATGAAGGCCCTTTACCCGGAGATTAAAGCCTCTCCCGATGAACTTGATCCGGTTGTGCGTATGCTCTTGCACGCTTTCTCCGGTGAGGTCGCCGAGATTCACGGCAACGTCAACGACTTATGGGATACGGTCTTTGATCAGTTCCGCGATTATATGCTCTGGAATGACTACGTCTGGTCGATTCCGGCGGCCACCGTTTGCAAAGTCGAGCCCACCGATAACAAGGTGGTGGTCACCCCCGACCTCAAACTGATTTACCAGTCACCCCGGGCGAACGAACCGCCGCTCTTTTTCGCGCCGCTCAAAGAACATTCGCTGAGGATGGTAAACGCCGCCCATCTCTTCTGTTTCCGAGGCAACAAGGCGTATTATCGCAACGGACTGGCGTATGCGACATTCAAGTCACTCGACCGCCTCGACGACGAGGGTTGCCACCAGTGGGAGGTAACGCCTGATGATTTCCACGAACCGGAAAAGCAGGTGCTTCTGATCGGGATCGAGTACGATGGGGCCGCCGCTGAGTTGACCGGTAACCCGCTTTATATCTCCGGTAGCGAAGAAGTGGGTAAGTTCCTGCAACGCGGTCTTCTTCACGCCGCCTCCGCTCACCAACCGGTCCGTCGCCCGCGTCCCTTTATGACGGACAGGACAATTTCCACCAAGGATTACGACGCTCTGGCGATCGGGAACAACATTGATTTCGAAAAACACTTCTATCCCTATTTCCTGCAGTTGCCCGCCGCTCTAATGGAGGGCTGGAAGCCGATGGCAAAACCTTACCAGGTCGAACTTCTGAGCCGGCAACTGGAAGAGGCGGAGCTTAAGGATATCGGCACCCAGCCGTGTTACTGGCTGGAGATCATCCTGCCGGGCCAGAAGCAGGATGACCTGCTCGACCAATTAAGGGGACTCGATTTCAACTGTTTTGTGACCATCAACCGTGAGGAAGTGCGTTACATCTCATTCTGGGGAGAAAACCGCAACCTTGAAGTCACGCTTCCGGAAAGTTACCGGGAAATTTATCGGATCGATGGCGTCGTCGACTCTGACGGAGCCGAGTACTATTCGATCTTTGACATGGAACACCAGGATAGTGACAACAGATTCAATGTCCACGTGCACGAAGAGACCGTGACCCTTGAGATCAACAGCGGCGATACCCTCAAGCCGACACCGGAGAAAATTACGATCATCTATTCCAAGACCGGCGGTCGTCGGGGTAACGGCATCAAGGCGTTCCTGATAGAGAAGCTCTTTCAGAGTCACCCGGGTGTGAGTCGTGTCTATAATGTCAACACCACCCTGGGCGGTGTGGAAGCCAATGCGCCGAGGCACTACGAGAAGCAATTCTCAGGTTTTCTCAAGGCCCGTGGGCAGGTTATCGGCAAGGACGACATCGCCACCCTGGCCGAACTGCTGGGTCTTGAAGTGGAAAACGTTGAAATCAGCCGCACGGTCGTGGCTGGCCGACACGGACCGTCGTACGGTAGCAAGATTTCGATAAAGGCGGCCAATCTGGCCGGTTTGACGGATACGGAGCTGGAGGTCTGACGGGCCAGACGGCCGGTCTCGAAGCGGATGGTACGGGTGCCGAAGGAACCGTTGT
>JAUXCD010000112.1 GCA_030619085.1 Candidatus Zixiibacteriota bacterium | reverse complement strand
GGACCGCAAAGCCGAGCTAAAGAGACTCAAGCAGCGATACGACAAGCTCCAGATGATGATCGAGAAATCATATGAGGATAGACTCAGCGGCGTGATAGACGAGGGGAACTGGCTGTCTATGTCAGCAAAGTGGCGGGCCGAAGTGGATCGGGTCCGCACTCAGATCGATAGACATCAAGGTGACAATAGCGACTGGATAGGGGAGAGCCGGAAAATCATAGAACTCGCTCAACGTGCTCATTCCCTTTACCTTGAACAGAATTCGACCGAAAAACGCGAACTTCTGTTCAGTTTACTATCGAACTCCACTCTGGATGAACTAACTCTTTACCCTGCATACACAACACCCTTCGACTTATTCGCCGAAGGGGTCAGAATCGAAACAAAGCTCCCCCGGCTAGACTCGAACTAGCGACCCGCTGATTAACAGTCAGCTGCTCTACCAACTGAGCTACAGGGGAGTGTCAAATTTAGCTTCGACTAAGCTGTCACATATTATATATTGCAGCCGAAATGTCAATACTTTTTATCGGCAAGTCCGGTGAGACCCGTAACAACTAAGGATAGTTGGGGCTCCGCAGGCGAACGCGAAATCCGGATATCCGGGCTGGCCAAGAGTGGACAGAGATCTTTAGGCTGCGTTTCATATCGGGGATAGCGACCGCCATCGCCGTCCTATGCTGGTGCTCCGCACTCAGCGCCGCATCAAACGACACCACTGGACTTATAAGCCCGACTGCTGTATGCCATCCCGACGGCCGGCTGGGTCAGTTCTCCCTGAACGGCCAATTCTCTTACACCTCGGTTTCCGCCGACAATGGCACGGCTCTCAAAGACATCCAGCAGTATGTCGCCGGTATCGGTCTGGTGCCGCATGACCATTTATCCCTCTCAACCAGTTTCGAGGCCCGCCAGCAGGACAGCACCATTTACGAGCTGTGGAGCGATCTCAAGATTTATCTCAAAAACCCACTGACCGCAGTCGCCGCCAATGCCGACGGCCCGACCGGTATTCCGGTTCTTCATTTAACCGGCGGCGCTCGGTACTCAGCCAGCCCCGATGCTGCTACCAGGGGTTTGGCCAAGGCCGCCATGATTTTTCCGGTTTCGACAATACTGACGCTGACCGGCGGCTACCATTTTTATGAGGCTATCGAAGCCTCCGATATTACCCGTACATTCGGCTCGGTGACTCTTTATACCAACCGCTATCCGGCAGGCAAACAGTATCTTAATCCCGATGGTCCACCCGGGTTTCTGGCTATAAAGCTGTCTGGAGGTGGGGCGTCGCGGGGTTATTTCGGCAAGGCTGAGTTTATTCTGCCTTTGCAGCAGGTCACCACGCTGAAACTCCTGCTGGGAGCCGAGCAAAACGATCTACTGAGCCGCAATTCCCTTCAGGTCGGCATCGGCGTTGCCGTTTATCCTCTGCCAAGATAGCCGGGAATCCGCCCGCCCCAATTTCTGACCGCATTTGTTGAAACTCAATATCCTCAGCACTCGTATAATCCAGTACATGGAAATAAAGTCACCTTTGCCTGTTGGAGGAGAGATGAAAAAATTTACAAGTGTGACAGTAATACTTGCCGTCGCAATGCTATTGGCATTCGGCATAGTATGGGCCAAATCCTCAGATCGAACCTACGATACCTGGCTGGGGGTATTCACTCAGTCGATTGACTACAGGATGGCCAAGGATTTCGACCTTCCAGTTAAGTATGGGGCCATCATTAATTCAGTAGTCGATAATTCACCGGCGGAAGAAGCCGGCCTGGAAGAGGATGACGTTATTATCGGGTTCAATGACGGGAAAATCACCGATTCCGAGGACCTTACTGATATGGTCGATGAAAGTAAGGCTGGAGATGAGGCCACGTTGAGGATCATCCGAGACGGTGAAGAGATGTTGGTCAAGGTGACGCTGGATGAGCGGAAACAGAACAAGCGGACTTACTCCAGTTCCGGTACCAAGCGGATTGTGATCAAAGGTTCGCCGCACGGCTCAAAGAGTTACACCTGGCACAGCGATTCTCATGGCTCTCACGGCTATATCGGAGTGGGCCTGACCGGTCTATCGCGCCAGTTGGGCGATTATTTCGGTGTTGAAAAAGGTGACGGAGCACTAATTACCTCGGTCGAGGAAGATTCTCCCGCCGAAGAAGCCGGTCTTAAGGCTGGTGACGTTATCGTCAAGGTCGATGGTGACAAAGTCAATGATCCGGGCGATGTTTCCGATGCCGTTTCCGACAAGGAAGAAGGCGAGCAGGTGGAACTTACCCTGTTGCGGGATCGCAAAGAGATGACCATGACAGTTGAGGTCACGGAATCGGAGACCAGCGGCTCATGGGATTTTTACGGCGGCGACTGGGACGATCTGCATATCATCACGCCCGGTATGCCTAACCTTCCCAGCCTTCCCAGCATGAAGGGGCTTTACCTGGGCGATTTCGATGATGAGGCCCTGTGGGATACCGATGAGTTCAGGGAGGAAATGGAAGAACTCAAGCGAGAGCTGAAGGAATTGCGCCACGAAGAAGTCGATTTGAAGGATATCAGGCGAGAGCTCAAGAAGCTCAAGAAAGAATTGCAGGAACTTTACGATAAACTTGATTAAGACAAATTGGCATCGTCTTTTGTTTTGATCCCTGTTGAGAGGCTGCTATAGCCCGTGTGTTATGGCAGCCTTAATATTATTCTCAGGTCTGTAAACAGCCCGAGTGGCGGTCAAAGCCTTTGGGAAAGGTCGATTTTCTTTCTTGCAATCGCCGGTCGGCCAGTCGTATATTTTTGCTATCATGTCGGAAATATCAGTAGAAAGACTTTACGCAGCTCGTAATCAGGACCTTGAGCTGACCCTGCTTAACAGCGGCGAAGCCGGGTTGAATAAAACTATCCAGAACCCGGAATTGCACCGTCCGGGAATGGCCCTGACCGGCTTTTTCGAACGTTTCCCTAACCGCCGTATCCAGGTGCTCGGCGAGACGGAAATGGCGTTTCTCATCCGGTTGACCCCGGATCGTCTGGCTGAGATTTCCGCGAAGCTGTTTGACTACGATGTCCCTATGGTGATTGTCACCAAGGGTATAAATCCACCACAAGCTTTCATTGATGCTGCCGACAAGCACAAGACCTCCGTTTTTTCCTGCCGGCTGACAACCGCGGTGCTGACAAATCGGCTATCGGCCTATCTCGACCACATATTCGCACCGTCGGTCAACGTCCACGGCACCTTGGTCGATGTATACGGCGTCGGGCTTCTCTACACCGGCAAATCCGGCATTGGCAAATCCGAGGTCGCCCTGGACCTGGTGGAACGGGGCCATCGATTAGTTGCCGATGATGTCGTGAAAATCACCCGCACTGCGCCGGATGTGATAATCGGCAGTGGCTCGGAACTTCTCGGCCATCATATGGAAATTCGGGGTGTCGGTATCATAGATATCGAGGAACTGTTCGGCATCCGGGCTATCCGCATGCAGAAGCGAATCGAGGTCGAGGTATCGTTAAGCTACTGGTCGGAGACCGAAGACTATGAACGGTTAGGAGTTGAGGACCACCGCACGACCCTTTTGGCGGTCCAGATTCCCATTGTGAGTGTGCCCATTTCGCCGGGAAAGAACATTACGGTAATTTCCGAGGTGATCGCCATGAACCACATGCTGAAGGTTTATGGCGAGAACTCGGCAATTGAGTTCAGCAAGAAACTGTCCCAGAAACTTGGTCGCCAGGCCTCGACCAAGGACTATCTTGAATCAGATTTCGAATAAACCAGCCTTCCTCTACCCACAGAACAAAGAATTTGGAAATTCCGCCGGGCCGTCTTATACTATAAATCTTTGCGGCCGGTGTTGGCAGGAACCTTGCCGAGTGTCCGCGGTAGAAGATGAAGACAATCTGGAGGATTTTTAGATGAGTTTAAAGCGCTTAGTAGCGGTATGTATTGCAATCGGTTCGATGGTTCTTATGGTAATCGGCTGCGGATCGTCGGGAACGAAAACAGTGGCCGACGTAGGCGACTACGAAATCACCACCCAGGAATTCAGTGATTTCTTTCAGAGTGCGGCTTACCCTTTTGCCAGCGCTCAGAATGAATTTGACAAGAGTCGTGAAGTTCTTGACAGCATGATTGTTAATCGTCTGCTCGTGCAGGCGGCTTACGAGAAAAACATCGACAAGCTGGAAGAACTGAACCGCGTCGTATTGGCCAACAAGGACAAATTTTTGCTCGATGTCCTCTACATGAAGCACATCGCTGACAAAGCTGTGGTGACCGACGCTGAACTGAAAGACTTCTATGATAAGCTGGCCTACAAAGTCAGGGCCTCGCATATTCTGGTCAAAGATCTTGACACCGCCCAGGCTTTGCTGGAGCGGATCCAGGCAGGCGAGAATTTTGAGAAACTGGCCTATGACTACAGTATAGACCCCTCGGCCAAACGCAACAAGGGCGACCTGGGGTATTTTCTCTGGGGTGCTCTGGTCGATGAGTTCCAGCAGGTGGCGTTTGCTATGGAGCCGGGCGAAGTTTCACCGCCGGTGGAATCGAGCTTCGGCTATCACATTATCAAGCTGGTGGATCGCCTTCCCAACGACCAGCGCGGTGAATTTGAAAGCATGAAATCGGACCTGAAAAGACAGATAAGTGGCAAGAAGCGTCTTAAACTGATGCAGGATTATTTTGCCGGTATCGCCGAAAAGTATACGATCACGATAGACACCACTACCTGCAGCTACCTGCTTCGCAAGCGGGAGTTCCTCTATCCTCCACAGCTTATGGAAACGCTGCCGAAAGGTGATTTCGATGTTGATCAGTTGGATCGCAACGAGCGGGAATTGGTGCTGGCGACCTGGGATGGTGGCCAGATTACGATCATCGAGTACCTCCAAAAAGCCAAGCAGATTCCAAACGAATTGAAGCCCCGTTTCGACAATCACGACTCGCTCGCAATCACTATATTCGAGCTAAAGAAGTTGGAAATCCTCACCTACGAGGCATTGCGCGAGGGCCTGGACAAAGACCCGGAGTACGTGAGAAAGGTGCGGCTGTTCAAGGAACTGAGCATGGCCGACATCATGCGCAATGACTCGCTGCCGAAACCGCTGCCACCCGATGATGGCATGCTACGGCAGTATTATGACGAGCATACTAATGAGTACATGAATCCGGCCAAGGTCCACGTCTATGAGATTTTGTTAAGTGATGAACTCAAAGCGAAACAACTTAAGAAAGAGTTGTTCTCGCTGAACGTCTTTAAGGAAAAGGCGACCGATCTAACCGAGCGGCCCGGTAAACGCGTCCTTCGTGGCAATCTCGATTACATCGAGCGCAAATATTTCCCCGAGATCTTCGACCTGGCCCGGAAAACACCGGTGGGCAAGATCGGCGGTCCGGTCGTGACTATGGGTAAATACTCAATCTTCTGGGTCGTGGACAAGGTTGATGAAGAATTGAAGGACTATCTCGATGTCAAGCGGGAAATCCAGTCCAAGCTGAACTCGGAGCAGAGGAATGTCGCCTTCCAGGAATGGGTGAAACAGCGCTGGGCCGATACCGATGTTGACATTTACGAAGATGTTCTGTGGTCTTTGGTCGACATGGACAAATACAGCGCCACGGATACGGCGGCTGGCAAGTAAGCAGATATGTCACGAAAAACCGGGATACTCTTAATGGCCGTCCTTCTGACGGCCGGCCTGGCAGCCTCGAGCGAGGCTCAAAGGGAAACGATTGATCGCATCGCCGTTGTTGTGGGTGGCGAAGTAATCCTCGCATCGGAGATAACCAGCCAGGTGCAGTTGTACGCCCTGCAGTCCGGGCGCCGTCCTCAGAGCGAACAGGAGTTGAAGAAACTCGAGGACCAGATTATCGAGCAGATGATATCGGACCGCCTCTTTCTCATTGCGGCCCGCAAAGACACCTCGCTGTCGGTGAGGCCCGAGGAGATCGAGGCCGCCCTGGACGACCGCATTGCTAACGTTGCGCGAAACTTTCCGACCAATGAACAATTTATGGCCGCCCTTGCCCAGGAGGGGATGACAGTTCGGCAATTGAGGAAACAGTATCGTACCGATATCGAAAACCAACTTCTCAAGCAGCGCTACATTCAGCAGAAGCTCTACAGTGTTTCAATCTCGAAGCACGAAGTGGAGGAGTTTTACACAGAGTTCAAGGACTCTATCCCATCCCAGCCGGAGGCGGTGAAGCTGGCCCATATTCTCCTGACCGTGGAGCCTTCGCAGCAGGTCGAGGATTCCGTCATGACGCTTGCCACCGAGTTGCGTCAGCGCATTATCAACGGTGCTGACTTCGCGACCATTTCCTCGCAGTATTCCAGCATGGGCGCCGGCGCCAACGGCGGCGACCTGGGGTATGTTTCACGGGAGGACGTGGTTGATGAATTCGCGCGGGCTGCGTTCAATCTGACCGTTGGGGATATCTCCGGCGTCATCCGCACGCAGTTCGGTTACCATGTGATCAAGTGCGAAGGCAAGAAGGAAGACCGGCTTTGGCTGCGCCATGTACTTCTGGCCGTGCCGCCGTCTATCGATGATTCCACACGCGTGATGCGACTGGCCGACTCATTGCTGCAGGCTGCCCGTGATGGCGGTGATTTCGCCGAGATGGCCAAGGAATTCTCAGCCGATAACTCCAGCCGTGCCCAGGGGGGTGAACTGGGGTGGATCTCAACCGTCCAGGCACCGCCGGATATTGCGCCCACGTTGCAGGGATGGCAGACACCCGGTGAATACCGTGGACCGGTCGAAACATCAAGCGGCATCCACATACTCAAATTGCTCGATTACGCGGCTGAAAAGGCCTACACCCTTGAGGATGATTTCGACGGCATCAAAGAGCTGGCCCGCCAGGACAAGACCGGCCGTCTGGTGGACAAGTGGATTGCCGAACTCAAGACCAATACTTACATAGATTACCGCCTCGACGAGAATGCGAATTGACGATTACCTTTCCACGGTAGGAGCTGTCAAAAGACGGACAGTGGCCAAAGAGATGGCCTCTAATGGACAGATCGCCGTCAACGGCCGAGCGGTCAAAGCCGCCTACCAGGTTCAGCAGCACGATATTATTACCATCAAGGGCGTCCGGGGCCGGACCATCGAGGTCTTGGCGCTGCCGACCGGTTCGGTGCCCAAGGAGAGGCGGTCCGAATACTTCAAGGAACTGCCCTCGTGACAAGTCTCATACTGCTATTTGACCAAGACCTTTGCCGGTTCCTGGAAGGGGAACAGGGTTAGATTTATGACTGATATTGCCAAACCCACCGCCACCCTGCCGAACCTGAACTGGAAGAAGGCCACTTGTGAGGTTTGCGGCGAGACCTTTGACTATATCAAAAAGCGCCGTCCCCATACCTGCAACAAGGGGGACTGCCAGTATAAATACCAGTACCGGATAGATGAACAGACCTGGGCCACCCACCAGCCCGACCTTTTCGACGCCTGATTCCGGCCAGTCTCCGCAAAATCCCTAATTTCAGTTAATGAAATAACCCCGGATGAAGCTGATTTTCGCGCTAAAATGGAACTTCGGCAAGGGCTGGATTGTTGAAAGAGCAAGCATTCAGCATCAAGACAAAATTTATCCCATATTGGGTTGACTAAACACGTATAAAAGTTATATTAGGCTTTGTATTTATTAGTATCCAAACCACGAGGAGTACTCAAAGTGAAGAAGATTATTATGCCTGCCATTGCAGCTCTGGCTATCCTGGCTGTAGTGTCTATGCCTGCTTATGCAGGTCCCGGCTGCGGCAAGGGTGACAAACCTGCTTGCTCTGCCATCGGCTTCAAAGCGGCGTGCGGCGATGCCGACAAAGGCGTCTGCATGACCAAGTACGGCATGACCGAAGAAGACTGCAAGGAGGTCTGCACCACTCTCGCCGGCAATTGTGATTTTGCCGAGATCTCCATCAAAGGGATGACCTGCAACGGTTGCGAGACTATCCTCACCACCGCTCTGGAGAAGGTTCCGGGCGTGGCGAAGGTCGTGATGATCAGCTACAAGGACGGAAAGGCCGTGGTTGCTGTTGATCGCAAGAAGGCCAAGGATGATTTCCTGGTGAAAGCTGTGGCTGATAACGGTTACAAGGCTGAGATTATCCCGGCCGTCGCCACGACCGTGGAAACCAAGCCGGCTGCTCAGTCAGTGGAAAAATCCAAAGTCTCCTGTGACGCCACTACGAAGGCTGCCTGTGCCGCCACCGGCAAGACCTGCCCGTCGGTCGCCAAGAAAAAAGGCGATAGCAAGTAAGCAATTCGCTCAGATTAGATACAGAGGCGGGGTTTATACCCCGCCTTTTTTTATAGACTCCCCCGGCGCCTTCACTGCGGGTGGGAAAGTCTGTTTCATTTTTCACTGAGTCTGTTATATTGAGAACTATATGAAACGCCTATCGATCCTGGTCATCACCCTGGTATTGCTGCTGCCTCTTTCCGGCAGGAGTGCGAAATATGCCGCCGAGGCGTTCTCGCTGGGGGTCGGCGGCCGCGCCCTGGCTAT
>JAUXCD010000082.1 GCA_030619085.1 Candidatus Zixiibacteriota bacterium | reverse complement strand
GATGTGCTGCCAGACTTCCGGCCAGCTTGTATCGTATCCTTCTTTCTTGTACTCGTCGCGAGCCCGGTGCAGCAATTTCAGCCCTTGCGCCCGTCGGCCTTGTGCAATTTCTATTTTCCCCAAATCCTCGCAGGCCTGTCCGATGGCGGAGTGGTTTTCCAGGCGTTCGGCCCAAGCCAGCACCGGACGCAGCCATTTGGCCGCTTCGTCGTATTTCCCCAGCAGGCGCAGGGTCATGCCGACATGGTAGTCAGCATATAACTTTCCCGTTTCGCCGGAGAAACGCCAGTGGTATTCGCGGGCTTTGAGATAGCAGGTCAGAGCCGAATCAAACTGCTTGGCGTCGTAATAAGTGCAGGCCAGGTTGTTCCAGAGCGGTCCCAGCCAGCTTTCCTGGTCGTTGGCCTCGGCCGCTTCAATACCGCGATGTCCCCATTCGACCTGCTCCTGAGGGGTTTCGGCCACAATGGCAATCATATGCGCGGCATCAACTGCCCGTCCCCAGAGAGAATTCACGGTGCAGTAGTTGTACATCTGCTCGAAAGTCGCGCGCGCCGCCGGAAGGTCATTGTCCTGCCACTCGAACCGTCCCTTGACACCCAGGTAGCGGGACCAGCCGTAGGGATCACTCTCGGTGGCCTTGGCCGCGGCCTCATCCAGATGCAACCGGCCTTCGTCCTTGTTGCCCAGCACTAGATTGACGCGGGCAAGTTGTGACAGCGCTTCCACCTCGACCGAGAAATTGAACTCTTCGCGGGCCGCCGTCAGTGTCTCGCCGTATTTTTCCAGCGCGGTCTGATTCTCTCGAGCCTTGAAAGCGGCATCGGCTTCTTTCAGAAGCGAATCCGCCCCCGAATGTGTTTCACTCAAAGCATCTCCTGTTTTTCTGACCTCTATGGCGGTGCCGCTGCCAGGCAGGCAGACTAAGGCCAAGCACACAAATATCCACGATTTCATATTCATACTCCGTTGATATTTAAGATAAGCCGATTCAAACCACGATTCAACTCCAATAATTGGTACCGGATGAGCCTCAATTGTGTTTGACCCTCCCTGAAGATAGACATATATTCAGGCCCGGAAACAGTCCGGATTGTATAATCAGCAAATTCGGAAACTTCTAAACCATGATAGGATTAACCACATGCGCGCCCTAATTACCGGCATTACCGGCCAGGACGGTTCTTACCTAGCTGAACTGCTCCTGGAAAAAGGCTACGATGTTCTGGGGATGGTTCGCCGCTCCTCGACCGAGTCGTTTGAGCGTATCGACCACATCAAAGACCGCATCACGCTGGTGCAGGCGGACCTTCTGGACCAATTGTCCATCGTCAATATTATCGAGGAGCACCGCCCGGAGGAAGTCTACAATCTGGCCGCCCAGTCCTTTGTGCCCACCAGTTGGACGCAGCCGGTCCTCACCGGGGTATATAACGCCCTCGGCGTGGCCAAAGTGCTTGAAGCAATCCGGCTGGTCGACAAGAAAATTAAATTCTACCAAGCATCATCGTCGGAGATGTTCGGTAAAGTGCAGCAGGTACCGCAGACGGAGAAAACACCTTTCTACCCGCGCTCGCCCTATGGTGTGGCCAAAGTTTACGGTCATTGGATCACTGTCAATTATCGTGAGAGTTATGGTATTCACGGCAATTCGGGAATTCTCTTCAACCATGAGTCGCCGCGCCGCGGACTGGAATTCGTAACGCGCAAAATTACCGACGGTGCCGTCCGTATCAAGCTGGGCCGGGCCGACAAGCTGGCCCTGGGCAATCTCGATGCCAAACGCGACTGGGGCTATGCCGGTGATTATGTCAGGGCCATGTGGCTGATGTTGCAGCAGGACAAACCGGGTGATTACGTTATCGCTTCGGGTAGAGACCACTCCGTTAGGCAGTTCGTCGAGGCTGCGTTTGGCCATCTCGATCTGGACTACAAAAAGTACGTAGTGACCGATCCCCGCTTTGTGCGACCGGCCGAGGTGGATACGCTTTTGGGGGATCCCTCTTTCGCCAAAATGAAGCTGGGCTGGGAACCGACCGTGTCGTTCGAGCAACTGGTGCAAATGATGGTCGATAAAGACCTGGAAAGACTGTCCACCGCCGGATAAACTGATGAGAAAGCTATCCGTCTTTATTACCGGGATTGCCGGTTTTGCCGGTTCTTACCTGGCCGAAGAACTCCTGGCGGCTGGCTACCGCGTCTCCGGTGCCATTTACGGCGACGAACCGCTCGATAATATCTTTCCCTTCATGCACAAACTCGATTTGCATCCGCTGGACATTCTCGATTCCGGCCAGTGCGCGATTTCGCTCAAACGCCTCAGACCAAACTTCGTGTTTCACCTGGCCGCCTTTTCATCGGTGGGCCAGTCTTTCAAAAACGACCGCCTGACTTACCGGATCAATTTCGATGGCACGCTCAATATGCTTGAGGCGGCCGTCGGCGTGAAACATCTCCGGCGTTTCATTTATGTGAGTTCGTCAGACGTCTACGGCACTTTCTCTCCACGAGGCAAAACACTCACGGAGACGCAGCCGTTCAATCCGTCTTCGCCGTACGCGATATCCAAGGCCGCAGCGGAGCATGCCTGCCGGTTCTACCATCGCTATCACGGACTGCCGGTGCTCATCGCCCGGTCGTTCAATCACAGCGGTCCCAGGCAAAATGATAATTTTGTTATCCCGTCATTCGCCAAACAGATCGCGGCCATCGAAGCCGGACGCTGCCAACCGGTTATCAGGGTTGGTGACCTGTCTGCCCGGCGGGATTTGAGCGATGTTCGCGATATCGTGCACGGTTACCGGCTGCTGGCCGAAAAAGGCCGACCGGGCCAGGTGTACCACTTCTGCTGCGGTAAAGCAGTCGCAATCAAGAGCGTTCTTGACAGCCTGCTAAAACTCACGCCCCGGCCGATTAAGGTTAAAACCGACAAGCGCCTTCTCAGAAAGACCGACATTCCGATCCTTCGCGGTAGTAATCACAAGGCAGTTAAAGAGTTAGGATACAAAGTCCGATACACCTTAAAAGATACTCTCTCAGATACCCTCAATGACTGGAGAGAGAGAAAACCTGAGCAAGAACACAATCAGCTCTGTTAGGGAGTTACATAAACATGGTCACAAAAAGGGCACAGGGAACTAACCTGAGCAAGCAACTCATTGACAAGATCAAAAACCGGTCAGCCAAAGTGGGCATAATAGGTCTCGGTTATGTGGGCCTGCCGTTATCGGTGGAACTGGCCAAGGATGGCTTTAAAGTCACCGGATTCGATGTCTCCAAGGCAAAGGTCAAACTTCTCAATGCCGGGAAATCGGATATTGACGATGTCCCGGACAGCGACGTCGCCGAGATCGTTAAGTCGGGATGCTTCAAAGCCACTATCGATCCCAAGCTGCTGTCGCAGATGGACACCATCTCCATCTGCGTACCAACGCCGCTGTCGAAAACCAAAGACCCGGATGTCAGCTATATTCTCGCGGCCGTCAAGTGGGTCAAGGATTATATCAAGAAGGGAACGCTGGTTGTTCTGGAATCAACCACCTACCCGGGTACGACGGAAGACCTGATACTGCCGATTCTGGAGGAGAGCGGCTACAAGGTGGGGAAAGACATCTTCCTGGCCTTCTCCCCCGAGCGTGTTGACCCGGGCAACCCTACTTTCACCACCAAGAACACGGCCCGTGTCGTGGGCGGCATTACGCCCGCCTGCACGCGCGTCGCCAAGACCTTCTACGAGCAGTCCATTCCGAACATCCACGGGGTTTCCTCCACCGGCGCCGCCGAGATGGTGAAACTCCTGGAAAACACCTTCCGCTCGGTGAATATCGGCCTCGTAAACGAAGTGGCTCTCATGTGCGACCGGCTCGGGCTCGATGTCTGGGAAATCATCGATGCCGCGGCGACCAAGCCGTTCGGCTTCATGCCGTTCTATCCCGGTCCCGGCCTCGGCGGACACTGCATCCCGATCGACCCGCACTACTTGTCCTGGAAACTGAAGTCACTGAATTACTACGCCCGCTTTATCGAACTGGCCGGCGACATCAACAGCCATATGCCGGAGTATGTCGTTCAGAGAATCAGCAACGTGCTTAGCAAACGGCTGGCCAAATCTATCAACAAGGCGTCGATCATGGTCCTGGGCGTTTCCTACAAGCGCGATATCAAGGACACCCGTGAATCACCGGCCCTCGACGTCATAAAGCTTCTGGAAGAAAAGGGCGCCAGGATCGAGTACAACGACCCCTTCGTCCCGCAGATCGACTGGAACCTCTCGACGCACAAGTCGAAAAGGCTGACGGCTGACCGGCTGAAGAAAGCCGATATCACCATCATCCTGACCGATCATACCCAGTACGATTATCAGTGGATTGTAAGCAACTCGAAACTCGTCTTCGATACCCGCAACGCCACAAAGAAAGTCAGCAAAAACCGCGGTAGAATCGATCTACTGTGATATTTATAATCTAAATCTGAACATATTATGGCCCGTCTTCGGTAGACGGGCCTTTTTATTGCCATCAGGTTAAAACAGCCTTGACCGCCTGCCGATAAGCTAAAAGACATGCGGGAAAATACCAAAAATAACGTCACCGGCAGCCAGTCCGAGCGATTGACCGAGATTTCGTTCATCCTGAAGGACCTTCTGAAGGTCATCAAGGTGGTCTCCATGTATCCGGACGACAACCCCCTGCCTCACTCAATGAGACGGTCCTTTGCCGAAAAGCTCGTTGATGTGGTTGAACTGTATGGCGATATCAAGATTCACGTCAGCAAGGACAGCCTGCTGTGGAAAGACGAGGTCGCCTTCCAGGATCGCTCCGGCGAAGAGAAACTGGCAGGCATCTTCTTCGACACCGGTATCACGAATTTCGCTTTCAAAGCCGGAATCGATGTTGAGGACGTGTACAAACTTCTGGAGGTTCTAAAGAACTACCTCAATTCACCACAGAAGTCACAGGACCTCGTAGCCATGATCTGGGAGAACGAAATCTCCCGTTTTACTTTTACTACCCTTGAGGACATTGCCCTGGCCAAATACGAAGGTGACCTGGATATGGAGGCCCTGGCCAAGGCTGCCCACAATGAGAACAGCAGACAGTTCAGCTTCGATGGCAACGTCGGCTACCAGGATATTTTCAAATACAGCCGGGATGAAAACGAGGTCGAACTGCCCGACGACTCCGGAAAGATTCAAACGGGCGGCCGCCGAGGTGCGAGGTCGGCTGATGGCTTATCGGCTTTACCGCCGGGATCAGTTTTCAGCGACGAGAGTGCCGACGATGCCTCCCTCCAGACCATCCAGGCGGCTCAGGCCATGGGCTTTGGCGACCTGCCTGCCTCTCCGCCCGCTACACCCGACACCACTTTGATCCTCAACAGCGAATTGTTGCTGTCAAAAGAGGACGAACAGCAGATAGCTACGCTGCTCGAAGAAGATGCGAATTTCGACAAGTACGAATCAGCCGTGCAGATACTCAAAGAGATTGTCCAACAGGAGATCGAGTTTAACAGTTTCAATGAATCGGTTACCATCTGTGAAAAGGTGATGACGGAATTCATCGAAGCCGGTCGGCTGATCGAGTCCGGCCAGGTGATGACGTTCCTGCAGGAGTACGGACGGAAAATCGAAACGGATCGGCCGCTTTGGGCCGAGCGAATCAAGGATGCCTACATCGTAGCCGGCAGCCGGGAGAGACTGGCTATCCTGGCCAAGGCACTCAACGATCACAGCGATCTCGGGGTCGGCATTATCCGCCAGTATCTCGACAATTTCGGATGGGAGGCGCTCAGCGGACTGACCGACCTTATCGGCGACCTCAAGCATGAGAATCAGCGCGAAGCCCTGTGCGATTACCTGGCCTCCAAGGGCCAGGCCAATATCAAGATTGTATCCAAGGGTCTGTTCGACCGTCGAACCGAGGTTGTCTGCAACTCCATCACGGTGCTGGCCCGAATCGGCGATGACACCGCATTCGATTACCTTGGGCGCGTGACCAAACACAAAGAGAAGTCGGCGCGCTTGCAGCTTGCCCGCTCCCTCAAGGACAGTCCCGGCGACGCGGCGATCGGCATTCTTAGAGTCCTGGCCATTGACCGCGATCCCGATATTCGAAAAGAGGCCGTCCAGTCCCTGGTTTATCGCAAAGGAAGAAGCGCTTTCGAAGCTATTGCCGATATTATCAATGACGAACGATTCATCTCGGTTGAACGATCCGACCAGAAACAGCTTCTCAACGCTTTCTCGTCGCTCGGCGGTGAGCTGGCGGTTTCATATCTGGGTCAACTGATCCTGAAGTCCAACCCACTACGTAACTCCACCCTGACCTTTTACCGCCAGGCCGCCTTTGAGGCTCTCAGCCTTAACAAAAGCGAGAAAGCCGAGCGGCTGCTGGTTAAGCTGTCAGGCAGTTGGCGAACTGACATCAGAGCCCAGGCTGGCCATACCCTCCACCAGCGTCGCCACATTTTATACGGAGGCGAAGAATGACGACCACCACCAGCTCCAGGGAATTTCGCATCCTGGCCGGCAAGAGCGAGGAACGTTTACTGAACTCGTTTTTCGTTCTGTACAAGACGGCCCGGATAATGGAAGACAACAACCCGACCTTTCAGAACCAGTGCCAGTCGTTCTTCGACTGTCTCCGGGAATTCGTCGATGATGGCGGTCCGGTGATTATTAAGACGGTGGGTGAACGTTACTTCGTGAACGAGAAGTTGGTTCGGTTCGATGAAAACGGCCTCTCCGGAGCGTCTTCAGTCGTGCAGGAATGGAAAACGCTCGGCGTCGGCGGCGTCTCTTTCAAGTCAACCATCGCTCTGGACGAAGTGCGTAAGTTCTTCCGATTCGTTTCCCGGATCAAGCCGAACTCTCTTAATCTGGATAGCTTGTCGGCCAGCCTCAAGACGCACAGCATGTCCGAGGTGGGATTTTTGGCCCGCGTCGAAGTGAATGCCGACGAACCAATGATACCCGAAGAGGTACGTCGCCATTTCCGCAAAACAGCCCGGACCACTTTCTTTCAGGCCACGAAGGTTGTCGAAGAGGTCATGGTCAACACGCGCGACAAAAAGGAAATCGGTATTGCCAAGACCAAGCGTGTTATTCACTCGCTTATTGACCACATTACCCGTGATGAATCATCGCTCATTGAACTGACGGCGATCAAAGACTACGATGATTACACCTATGCCCATTCCACGAACGTCTGCGTCTATGCCCTGACGATGGGTGTGCGGCTTGGCCTGGATCGCGCCCGCCTGTCACACCTGGGCTTCGCCGCGCTGTTTCATGATATCGGCAAGGTTAAACTGCCGACCGACCTGATCCGAAAACCGGATGCTTTCGATGAGAACGACTGGCGCCAGATGCAGCAGCATCCGCTTTTGGGAGCCAAGACCATTCTCAGAAATATGAAGCTCGACACCCATACGGTGCGAGCCGCTCAAGGCGCCCTCGAACACCACGTCAACAACGATTTCACCGGATACCCGCGCCTGGTGTACAAAGACCGGCCGGCGAATCTATTCTCCCGCATCATTTCGATTGTGGACACATTCGACGCCCTCACGTCCGGTCGGCTCTACCTCAAAAAATCGATCCCGCCGGACAAGGTCCTCAAAAAAATGCATTATCAGATGAAGGTAAAGTTCGACCCGTTCCTGCTGAAGATTTTCAACGGCATCGTGGGCATCTATCCGGCCGGTTCCCTGGTGCTGTTGAGCACCGACGAGATCGCGGTGGTGCTGACCAATGACCAGGAGAACCCGGGGCGTCCGTACGTGAAAATCATCGGAAACCGCGCCGGGCTGCTGGATTCACCCGAATGGGTGGACCTGTCCCGCGGCGACCAGGATCACCGGCAAGTAGTCCGCATGATTGACCCTGACCATTACGGCCTGGACATCAAGGATTTCATTCTGGGTGACTAAAACCGGAAAGTGATCTGTGCCGCCATGTAGGCGGTGGGATTAGGCCCAATCTCAAGACCCAATTCATTCTGCTTGTCTTTCAACGGGAAACCGGAGAGGTGTGCATCGGCGTAAGCATCGAACATCGACACGAAAGTGACAATCACCGCAAACCAGGTGAACTTGTTGCGCTCATCCTTGCGGTCTTCGTAAAGTGAATAGTAATCATTGCGCTGGCTGATTACTGTAGAGGCCTCGTACTTGCTTCGAAAGTCCGACGCCTGCCGGCCATAGTGAATAGCCGACCCCACAAACCAGGCATCAAGGCCGAAGTAAACGGCAGCCCGAATGTAACTGTGGTTGCCCAACTGTCCCAATCCCGGCAGGACCATTGACTTGAACAACGCCACGGTCGGGTTCTGCACCAAACTGGTCTCGAAATCCCGGCCATCAGTTGTTTCCGTATAGCGACCCAGATAGTCGCCGGGCAGGAAAAGAGTGGTATCGACAGGTATCAACGTATCTACGGCAGCGCTGTCGGTGACGGGTGTGGTATCGGCCAGGCATGGAGAATGCAGAATTGCAAGCATGAGTGCCCCGAGCAAAAACCGCATGGCCATGATCAGCCAAGCACTTTCAGTTGTTTCTCACCGATATGGATATCCACTACCGCGGCCGGCACCGTCACGAGTTCACCGTCCAGATAAAGGTCACAACCCTTCA
This sequence comes from Candidatus Zixiibacteriota bacterium, assembly GCA_030619085.1. Taxonomy (GTDB): domain Bacteria; phylum Zixibacteria; class MSB-5A5; order GN15; family FEB-12; genus JAUXCD01. The sequence goes on along the minus strand of JAUXCD010000082.1, from coordinate 1,676 downwards.
TCGGTTGTACGGACATCGTTTGTCCCCGAAACGAGCGTATCTGGCTGCCGTAAACGAACTGCTTGACAGCAACGGCTCGCAGGTACGAGGCCATAAGCTTATCCGAAACCTCAGCGTCAAAAATAATCTCCGCCCGGGCGTCATCGGCAATTGAGGCCGGGCTGAACGGCAACCCCAGCGTGTACGGCAGGAGATTAACGCTCAAGATGGTGGGGCTGATCTCAAACCGAAATGAATCGACCTTGATGATAATATCCTTTGGCAACCGCGCCGCTGCGGCTTTCATCCCAACCTGGGACCAGACAAACGCGAATCTTGGCGGTTTTCTCTCGCTGAGCAGGCGGGACAACTCCGGGATAAAGCCAAAACCAAGTGAACCGAAAAACACCTGGCCGGAGACAGTGCCCGAATCAATCTTACGCGTCTTTCTTCCCAGGGTCCGCGTGATGGCATCATCACAATTGTCCGAGCCGAAAAGCGAGCGCACGATATTGTTATACTGGCCCATCGGCAGGACACCCACCGGCAGGTCGACTTTCATCGCCACCCGGGATACCAGGTTGAACGTGCCATCACCACCGCAGGCCACCAAAGCGGTGACTTTACCGCGCCGGGCGAACTGTTCAGAGAATCCCCGTCCCCGCTTTTTCAATCCTGCCACGGCCTCCACCTGCCTAAGCAGATCACCGGCCGAGGTCGGCTCGAGAACCGTGTAGGAATCCCCTCGCCTCTTTATACTCGAGGTCATTTTTCTGATAGCACGCAGGTTAAACTGCGCCGCTTTTTTGTTAACCATCAAGCAGTAGTGAGCCCGCCTGGGTTTTTGTTGTCGCTTGTGAATCACGCGTAATTATAACCAAAAACTCCCTGTCGCAAAACAGTTTATCCTGTTTTTTATCCTCCGTCCCGACCTCACCGGCCGGCAAATAAAACCTTGGACGCTTTATGCCCATATCCTATTATTCTCTATGCTGTCCTCGTTATTGAAGCTTATGCGCCCGACCCAGTGGCTGAAAAACGGCATTCTCATGGCCGCCCTGGTGTTTGCCGGCGAGGCTACTAATCCGGACAAGGTACAACTGGCCGTCTATGCCCTCATAATTTACTGCCTGTTGTCGTCGGCCGTGTATGTCTTCAATGATCTCATTGACCGCGAGAATGACCGCCAGCACCCCCTGAAAAAAGCAAGACCGGTGGCATCCGGACAGATATCATCGGCCGTGGCCGTCACCCTGGCGGTCGCGCTCGGCGCGCTGGGCATCGCCGGAGCCTGGCTGGTAAACTGGCCCTTCTTCATGGTCGCCCTGGTGTTTCTGGCTCTCAATCTGCTTTATACCCTGTGGCTGAAGCATATTGTCATTGTCGATGTCATGAGCATTGCTGTGAGTTTCGTCCTGCGAGCCTATGCCGGTGCCCTGGCTATCGAGGTCCCGGCTTCCAAGTGGATGTTAATCAACACTCTCCTGTTGGCCCTGTTTCTGGGCTTTGGAAAGCGGCGGCACGAACTGCTTCTATTGGAGGACAACGCCACCTCACATCGCCGCATTCTTGACCGCTACTCTCCATACCTGCTCGATCAGCTTATCGGGGTCGTCACCGCGTCGGTGGTGGTGATGTACATGCTCTACACCTTTTCATCGGAGGTCATGCAAAAGCTCGGCACCGAGAATCTCTTT
>JAUXCD010000083.1 GCA_030619085.1 Candidatus Zixiibacteriota bacterium | reverse complement strand
GTTGCACGCTCAAATTAAGGCCGGCGTCCATGGAATCGGTCTCATAGAGATTGGTGTAACTACCGAAGCGAGTCACATACGTTACGCGCTGACCATCCAGTATCTGCGCCGGGCGGTTATTCAGAGTCAGTATCCTTGGAGCCGTGCGGATTTCCGCGGCACCTGATTGGTCAAGAAACTGCAGGGTGCTTGACAGTGATGTACTTGCTGTGGCGTCCAATGTGCGCGAGTATTCACCGTCATCGGATTCCCGGTATCCCCAGCGTGCTGCGAACCTGATTGATTCAATCGTATTCTGCCAGTCCAGGCCCAGGTTACGCGCTTTGGAGGTGCTTATCTCAACGATCTTGACCTCGATCTCGATCTGCCGTGGTGGGACATCGGCCTCTTTCATCAGCGATATGGCGTGGTCGATATCCGGTGCTGTCCCGGAGATAACCAGTAGGTTGGCGGCATCGTTGGAGCGAATCTCCACCAAATGATGACCGTCGGAGCCTCGCCAACGGAAAACCTCCGCACCTCCACTGTGGCTGGTACCCAGAAACTCAAGAATCTCATTTGGGGGCAAATACTGCGGCTTGTATTTGACTACCTGATAGTCAGGTGGAGCCGAAACCGGTGCCGGTTCTTCCTGAGCAAAGCCATTCACGGCAACGCTTAACACCAAGGCCACCAACAAGGCTGACATGAGTCTGCTAATTCGCATACCATTCCCTCCTCCAAAAAATGTGGATTGATGCATGCATTATAGCACGCCCGGCCGGTCGTGGCAAGGCCCTTTTTTGAGTTCCCCGCCACAGTACTTGCAGTGACTGGCGTCGCGGTCGTGACCTTACTTTGCCGCAATGACCACAGGCTCGGGTAGTGATATAACGCTGTTCGGCGCGGGTCTGCCGCGGCCAGTTTTAAACTGACGCTTCTCCAGCCGGAGATTCGTGTCAAGCAAAGAAAAGCCGGGAGCTTCCTACTCCCGGCTTTTGACATAAACCTGTTTTGTTGGCCTAATTGTGCAGCACCATACGGTAGCGTGCCCGGTTGGTCCTCACCTTGTCGATTGCGCCGTTGCAGTCAGCCATCGCCACATGCTCCGTTTTGGGCCTGATGCCGTGCTGGGCACAGAATTCAAGCATTTCCCGGATGCGGTCGCGGCTGCCGATAGCGCTACCGCAGACGCTTCGCTGGCCCATAATCAACAGCATCACCGGAACGGGAATCGGTTGTGGCGCCGCTCCCACGAAGCAGATCTTCCCGTTGGGTTTGAGGATATTCAGGTAGGTTGACCAGTCCAGGTCGGCGTGCACGGTGGAAATCAGAAAATCCAGCGACAGGGCCGCGTATTTTAGCTCACGGGGGTCGTCGGAAGGGATAAACCGATGGGCGCCGAATTCTCTGGCCTCGGCCTCTTTATCGGGGCTGGTTGAAAACGCGGTCACTTCGCAACCGAAAGCATTGGCAAACTGCAAGGCCAAATGCCCCAGGCCGCCGATACCGATAACGCCAACTTTCATGTGTGCCTGGATGCCGTAGAGTCGAAATGGGGAATAGGTGGTGATGCCGCCACACAGGAGCGGACCGGCCTTTTCCGACTCCAGTTCGTCGGGGATCGTGAAGGCAAACCGGCTGTCGGCCCTGATGTTATCGGAGAAACCGCCGTAATGCCCGGCGCAGGTCGCCTCGGAATTGGGGCAGATGTTATCGTGGCCGCTGAGGCAGGTTTCACAGACCAGACAGGCTGAGCGCTGCCAGCCGATTCCCACCCGCTGGCCGATCTCAAAATCGGTTACGCTGGAGCCTTTTTCGGTTATAGTACCGATTATTTCGTGTCCCGGTACCATCGGATACTGGCTCATGTGCCAGTCATTATCTATCAGGTGAATATCGCTGTAGCAGATCCCACAGTGGCTTATGGCCACTTCAATATCCCATGTGCCAAGATCATGAGGATCGTAGGTGAAGGGCTCCAGGGGGCTGGCGGCAGCTTTGGCCGCGAAGGCGTTGAAGGACATAGTTCACATCCTTTCTGGAGTTATTGTAATGGATCTCTTCGCTATAGCCTGCTACACAATATACCAACTGAAGCGTCAATATCAAGACAAACAGTAGGGTCGTTCCCGGCGCCGAACCGAGGCCAATGGTCTGATTGGTGACAGTCTGCGGCGCGCCGGAGGCCGCGAAAAAGCACGGATTTTTGTCGCCAAACGCATGACAAATTGTTATACTTATGGCTTGAGCAATACGACAAAATGATATTGCACAAATACAAATCACAGGTACGGTAGGAGCAATGCGAAAAGAAATCTTTACAGTATCAGGCCTCACACTGCTGGTTATTTGTCTTCTGGTGCCAACCGGATACGGGAGACACGCCCTGGATATGAACAATCCAAAAGACTACAACTCCGGTTTCGGCACCGCTTTTCCCGTCTACCAGGCGGCTGACCACTATGTTGGCAAATTGCAGTTGACAGTTACTAATATCGGGACGTTCTGCGACGGCTATATGAAAGTCCCCAGTCCTTTCACTGGTCGGGTCGTTAAGGGATGTGAATATCCCAAGGGTTCAGGGATACGCTATGGTTTTGCCGGCGCCTTTTGGATCGGTGCAATTGTGGGACGTGACACGCTGGTTTCGACCGGCGCCGACGGCTGGACGCCGGCCGCCCGGGAACTGAGCCCAGATGAAAACGGTGCCCTGATTTATCGATCACAGATTGATCCCACCAGCCCGGCCTTTGAGGGGGCGATATCCGAAGAGGATATCATCGCGGTGTACATGGATACCCTGACAGCCGGGGTGGACAACGATGGTAGAGACAATCGTCCCCATCGTCCCCTCAAAATCAGAATCACCGAAAGTTCCTATGCCTGGTCCTATGGTTATGCGGAAGACTTTATCCTGTTTGACTACAAAATTACCAATACCGGTTTCAGTGCACTCCAAGAGGTGTTCATGGGCATCTATGTGGATGCCGATGTGGGCTTTGACGCCACCTGCGATGCCAAGTTTTGCTACGCGGACGATATCTGTGGCTTCGTGCTTTCGGTACCGGATACGCTGACAACCAGGCTTGGAAATGACTGCATCTACGAGGACACCGTCAATATTGCCTTTATCGCCGACGACAACGGCGATCCGACCAATAGCGGTACTTTCAACGAGGAGTCCTGCACGTCGGTTACCGCGACGCGTATTATCCGAACGCCGTCACAGGAACTGGATGTATCCTTCAACTGGTGGATCAGCAACGGCGCCGCCCTTATGGATTTCGGCCCTCGCGAACGAGAGTTCCGGGGTCGGTGGAAAGAACCTTTCCGCAACTGGGGTTACCTGGGGACGCCTTCGGGCGACCGCAACAAGTATTACGTAATGCGCAACATGGAATTCGATTACGACCAGGTATATACCAGCACCATCCGGCCTGATGACACCTTGTGGCTGCCACCTCTGGCGTCGGAGGCGCAGAACTTCTCCGATGGTTTTGACACGCGTTATCTGCTGTCGTTCGGTCCCTTTGACATCGACCCGGGCGAGACCCTGCCATTATCGTTCGCCTACGTTGGCGGCGAGAATTTCCACGTTGATCCGGATAATGGCGAAAATCTCTACCCGAATTACGATCCTGACCTGTATTACGCCAACCTCGATTTCAGGGACCTGACGCTGAACGCTCGGTGGGCCTCCTGGATTTACGACAATCCCGGAGTTGACACCGATGGCGACGGCGACCGAGGGAAATACATTGTTTGCATAGACTCGGCCCTCTCCGACACTGGCTGGGTCTTTTATGCCGACACCAACTATGTTTCAGGCGACGGTATCCCGGATTTTGAAGGCGCGAAACCGCCGCCGGCTCCGGATATCCGTGTGCTCAGCGAAACCGGTAAGCTCATTATCCGCTTTAACGGTGTACGCTCGGAAACCACCGCCGATGAGTTTTTGGCAAGATCCACCCACAACCAGGTCCGATTCGATTTCGAGGGCTACCGGGTGTATCTGGCTCGCGATGAGCGCTCCTCAAGTTACAGCCTGGTATCATCCTACGACCGCGAGGACTATAATAGGTACATCTTCATGATTGACGAGGCCCATCCGGAGGGGTTCTGGAACCTGCTGGAAATTCCGTACACCGCCGATTCGCTGCAAGTCCTCTACAACGATGCCGTTCCTGAAGAGGTTTTTGACCCGATACGTTATGATCGCTTTAACCCGCTGCAGTTCGGGGATTCACTGTTCTACTTCTCACCGCAGGATTTCAATGCTTACCGACCGGGTATCGACACCGATATAAGAAAACGGTTCCCCGACCAGCCGACGCCGTCGTCACTTGATGTCACCCAAGTCGACCCGTCGGAGTTGACCGAAGACGGTTATCTCAAATACTACGAGTACGAACTGATTATCGATAATCTGCTCAGCACCGTTCAGTACTGGGTGAATATCACGGCCTTCGACTTCGGCTCACCGCAGTCCGGTCTGACCTCGCTGGAGTCTTCGCGGACAATCGGCGCCATTCCGATCTATCCGCAGCCGTCGCCCGATTATGTCGCCGCTAATCAGCCCAAGGTATACGTGTACCCCAACCCTTACCGGATGGACGGAGACTACCGTAAAACGGGCTACGAGGGGCGTGGCCCGGGCGAACGCGACGATAGCGACGACCGGGTGAGACAGATTCATTTCGTCAATGTTCCGCCACAATGTACCATCAGGATTTACTCTCTTGACGGCGACCTGGTTCGTGAACTTGACCACAATGTTGACTCGTCAATCCCGACTGCCACCCACGCCACATGGAGCCTGATAACCAGGAATACTCAGCAGGCGGTCAGCGGCGTGTACTACTGGACGGTCGAGGATGGCCAGACAGGAGAGATCCAAATGGGTAAGCTGGTACTGATTATGTAGTATGACCGCTTGACCATACGTTCTTCTGACAATTTACCGGACCGGCCGGGCAAAACCTCGCCGGTCCGTTTTGTATCCGGGTCCAGCCTACCGGTCTTTTGGCAGGTTCGTGCAACTTTGCCGCCGTATAACCGTCTGATATTATAAAGCAGTATTTTTGATCGGTATGTCTATAGGTGTGAAATATGATCCCTGTCGGTTCTTGGCGGGTTCTATACTTTCGTGACATGAATTATCAGGACGAAAAATGAAAATCAAATCAAAGAAGTTTATGCTCATCAGCCTGCTGGCGGTTGTTGTCATTGTAGTGGTTGTTATTAACCTCACCAGCTCCGGCAACGGCCAGACCACGGTTCAGGCCGATCTCGCTTTCATCGACGATATCTCCGAAATAGTCACCGCCTCGGGTCGCATCCAACCTCAAACGAAAGTAGACATCACCGCGGAGGTCTCGGCACAAATTATCCAGGTTTTTGTCGCCGAGGGAGATATGGTGAATCGCGGCGAACGACTGCTGCAGTTGGACACGGTGCAGCTAAAGGCGGATGTTGCCCAGGCGAGATATTCGCTGGATGAAATTACGGCTCGAACTAAAGCTGCACGCACTGAATTTGACCGGCAAGAGCTTGAATTCAAGCGTCAGACTGCTCTTTTTGAGCAAAAATTAACATCGGAAACCGAGTTCACCAACGCCCGCTTCACTTTTGACAATGCCCAGGCAAACTACGATGCTATGCTTGCCCAGATGAAAACCGGGCAGGCACGTCTGGACAAGGTGGTTGACAATCTCAGTAAAACCAGCATAACGGCGCCCATGGCCGGGGTGGTTACCTATCTCAGTGCCGAAGCGGGGGAGATTGCCCAGGCTCAGACTGCTTATACCCAGGGCCAGACTTTGATGACGATCGCCGACCTTTCGGTTTTTGAGGTGGAAGTCGACGTTGACGAAACCGAAATCGCCAAACTGGCCATCGACCAGACGGCGGGCATCAGGGTCGATGCTCTGCGCGACACGGTGTTTGAGGGAACGGTCGTGGAAATCGGCAACTCGGCGACCGTGGTCGGGCAGGGGAGCGACGAGTTCTCCACCACCTTTCGGGTGAAAGTGCGATTTGCCGATGTTGACCCGGCTATCCGGCCGGGGATGTCGGCCACGGTGGACATAACCACCGCTACCGATAAAGACGCCCTGCTGATTCCGTATGCCTCCGTGGTCACGCGCGAATTCGACCCGGATTCACTGAAAGCCGAAGCTGACCAGGACACCTCCGGCGGCCTGGTTGCCGCCGTGCAGGCAGCCGAGGTGGATACATTGCAACAACCGACGGCCGATACGATCGTGTCTGAAGACAATGGCAAAAAGTCCGGCCGCCTTCACCGCAAGCGGGACAAGATCAAGATATCCGGGGTGTTTATCATCAAGGACGGCAAGGCGGTCTTTGTGGAGGTTCTCGGCGGGATTGCCGATGAGCGCAATCTGGTTGCGCTTACCGGCGTCACCCCGGGGGACACGGTGATCTCCGGATCATTCCAGACACTCCGAAAGCTCAAAGACGGTGATGCTGTGGAGATCGAAAGTCGATCTCTGGACAAGATGAAGGAATACGAGCAGTAATCCTGGTGCTTACTTCCCACATGGTTGCTGATGACAAGGTTGTAAGATGATTCTAACCGCGCTCCTCAAAGAATCCGCCTCCGCTCTCTGGGCCAATCGCCTGCGGTCTTTCCTGACCGTCCTCGGCATGGTAATGGGCGTGACTTCTGTCATAGTAATCGTGGCTGCTGTCGAGGGAATGCAGTACGGCATAGAATCCGCCTTTCACTCTATGGGATCAAATGTATTCATTGCCACCCGTTTCGGAATGGTGATGTCATATTCAGATTATGCCGATCGGATGAAACGCAAGAAGCTCACCCGTGGTTTGATTCCCATAGTCGAGCAGGGCTGCCCCGACTGCGACCAGGTCGGAGCCGAAGGATACGCCCGCGACAATTTGAAGTACGAAACCCACCGTATGCGCCGTGTCGAAATCCGCGGCGAAACGCCCAATATGATGGAGATACGGAATTTTGATATCGTCACCGGCCGGTATATGTCATGGGAGGATGACGAACGACGAAAGCAAGTGGCGTTCATCGGCTACGAGGTATATGAAAAGTTCTTCGAGGGTATAGACCCGCTGGGTAAGAAAATACGAATCGGCGGCCGGGAGTTCACTGTAATCGGCGTGGCCGAGAAGATGGACCAGGCGTTGATCAGTGGTATGGACAATTTCGCGGTGATACCCCTGGCCACCCTGCAAAAGATATACAAGCAGCCGGGCAGTCCCGTTAATCTGATAATAAGCTCCAAGTCGCTGGAGCAGCGCGAGGCAGCCATGGATCAGGTGCGGGTGGTGCTGCGCTCGCTGAGACGAGTTCCGTACGGCGACGTCGATGATTTCGAACTGCTCACCCCTGACGCCATCCTCAGCTTCATCAACGATATCACCCGGGCTTTTCGCGTCCTGCTCATTTCGATGCCGGTGGTGTCGATTGTCATCGGCGGCATCGTCATTATGAATATTATGATGGTCTCCGTTACCGAGCGCACCCGTGAGATTGGCATCCGCAAATCAATCGGTGCCCGGAAGCGGAATATCCTTCTACAGTTCATGTATGAGTCGCTGCTGTTGTCCGGGGTGGGAGGAGTGATAGGCATTGTCCTGGGCGTGTATCTTGGCCGGATGGTGCTTGAAGGTCTGCTGGACGTTCACACCACGCCCACGGCGCTGGGGATAATCCTCGGATTCACCATTTCATCGGGAGTCGGCCTTTTCTTCGGCATATATCCGGCCATGAAAGCGGCCCGACTCGATCCCATAAAGGCCCTGAGTTATGAGTAAGTGGCTAAGATCACTGGCGGAGACCAAAGAGGGGATCAGACTGGCCCTGGAGTCGGTCCGATCGAATAAGTTCCGCAGTTTCATGACTATTATCGGGGTCATGATCGGGGTCGGGGCGGTGATTCTGGTCAACACCATCATGGATGGGTTCAATGAGTACGTGGAGTCATCTATTGACAAGATCGGCTCCAATGTTCTGTATATCTCCAAATGGGAAGATGGTGTCGATTTCGATAACCTGACCGAGGAACAACGCCGCCGTAAAAATATTACCATGGACGAAGCTATTGCCATCCGGGACATGTGCCCGCTGGTCAAGGCCGTCTCGCCGGAAAAGCGGTCTTTTAACAACGTCATCAAATACAACGAACGCCAGATACGCACGCCCGATGACTTCCGCGGATGTTGGCCGGAACAGATTGTCGTGGCCAATCGCGAGGTGGAACACGGACGGTTTATCGATGACAATGACATGAGGCGCAGCGCCATGGTGTGTGTGATCGGACCCGATGTTTGTGATGCTCTTTTCGATGACCGCGCCGAAGCGCTTGACAAGAAAATTCGTATCAACGGCTACCAGTTTCGCGTGATCGGCGTTCAGGAGAGAGTCGAGGATCTGCTGGGTATCAGCGAAAACGATTTTGTTTTCATCCCCATGTCGACTTTCGACCGTCTCTATCCGAAAACCGAGCGGGTTTACCTGCTGGTCAGCGCCGTCTCCCGTGAGCTTATCGGCGAGGCTGCCGACCAGGTGACCAACGCTCTCAGGCGCGTTCGGGGTGTGCGTCCGGAGGAGCCGAACAATTTCGGTATTAACACCCAGCAAATGCTCAAGGATGAGATCAGCAGTATTACGGTCAAGGTCCAGTTGGGCGTGACGGCCGTGGCCTGCGTGGGACTGCTGGTCGGTGTTATCGGGGTGATGAATATCATGCTGGTGGCTGTCACCCAGCGCACCCGTGAGATCGGTATCCGCAAGGCGGTCGGCGCCCGCCGCGCCAATATCCTCTTTCAGTTTTTGGTCGAGGCCGCTACCCTGGCCGGTTTGGGGGGCGTAGTGGGGATTGTTGTGGGGGCCTTGGTCGGACTGGCCATTACTTCGATTCTTGACTGGACCTATTCACTGTCGTTTTTCTGGATAGCTGTCAGTTTTCTGATGTCCGGTGGCACCGGGATTGTGGCCGGAATGTATCCCGCCTGGCGAGCTGCACGTGTCGACCCCATCGTCGCCCTGCACTACGAATAAAAAAGGCGCACCGGGTGGTGCGCCTTTGTATCGGTGAGTCTATTAATCAGTAGCTGCAGTTTGGATCGGCCCCGCCGTCGAACATGTAATCTACCAGGTAAGTCAGGTCTGAGATTGTGATCCCCGATGAGCCGTCCATATTGGCCATCGGCGGTTCTGGCGGCGGCGGTCCACCGTCGAAGAAGTAAGACACGAAGTACACGATATCGTTGATGTCGGGGCAAATCATGTCGCCGTTGACATCACCGCAGTTGATATCGCAGGCATCGCCGATTCCATCACCATCAGTGTCGACCTGATCCGGGTTGAAATTGTTCGCGCAGTTGTCGCAGACATCACCGAGACCATCGGCATCAGCGTCCATCTGGTCGGAGTTGGCATCGTCGGGGCAGTTGTCGCAGGAGTCGGCATGACCGTCGGTGTCGACATCAGCAAAATCGTCATACCCGGGGCAGGCGTCACAACCGTCAGCCACGCCGTCACCGTCAACGTCGGCGAAATCATCGTATCCGGGGCAGGCATCGCACGGATCACCCACGCCGTCACCGTCGCTGTCGGTCTGGTCGGGGTTGTTGTCGACCGGACAGTTGTCAACATCGGCACAGTAGCCGTCTTCATCGCCGTCGTTTGCGGCATCGTTCGGGCAGGCGTCACAAACGTCGCCGATCATGTCGCCATCGGTGTCGAGCTGATCCGGGTTGTAAGTATCGGGGCAGTTGTCGAAGATATCGCAGGCGCCGTCGCCATCGCTGTCGGCCAGACCGGATTGCTCACAGCTCTGGGTGCCCTTAAAGGCTACGGTCGGATCACCAAACAGCATCAGCTGATAAGTGCACCATCTCATGCAGGACTCGTTGATGCGGTAGAGGTTGTCCTCTTTGGAGTCCTGGTTGGCTTTTGCCAGTTCGACTTTTTCCTCGCTATAGATGGCATCGAAGAACTCTCGGTCGAACCGCTGCGAAGGTCCGTCGGTATTGCTGGTGCCCCAACCGTAGCGGGCGTTCATGATCACGGCGAAAGCGCCGGAGGCGGTCTTGATGGTGACATATTCCGCCCAGCAATCCGGGCCATCAAAACAGCCGGCATAGCAACCCTGGGAATAGATAAAGCAGAGTTTGTCGTTGATGAATGAAGAGGCAGTGGTACCGCTATTCATTTTCAGCGCCCAACTCGTGTTACAGTGGCCGTAATGGCTGATGATGTGGACGCCGT
>JAUXCD010000094.1 GCA_030619085.1 Candidatus Zixiibacteriota bacterium | reverse complement strand
GCGCCGACATCCTCATTGATGGTAAACAGTTCCAACTGCTTGCCGATAAGCCGGTGATCTCTCTTTTTGGCCTCTTCCTGAAGTGTCAGGTACTCCTCAAGCATCGCTTTCTTTGGATAAGAGATGCCGTAGATACGCTGAAGCATGGCCCGTTTCTCATCGCCGCGCCAATAAGCGCCTGATGATGCGGTCAGCTTAAAGGCTTTGACCAGACCGGTCCGGGGCAGATGCGGCCCGCGGCACAGGTCTTCGAAACTTGAATGAGTATAGAAAGTCACCGTGTCGTCTTCAATACCTTCGAGAATCTCCACTTTATAAACGGCGCTGCGGTCCTGATAATCCTTGATAGCATCTGCCCGTTTTCTGGTTTTGCGCTTAAAAGTGGCGTTTTCCTTGACGATTTCGGCCATCTTCTTCTCGATATTCTCCAGATCTTCCGGAGTAAACGGCTTTTCAACCTCGAAATCGTAGTACCAACCCTCGTCAATAGGCGGCCCGATAGCCAGTTTGGCGCTGGGGAAAAGCTCCAAAACCGCCTGGGCCATAATATGGGACGACGAATGCCAGAACACCTCGCGCCCCTGCGGGTCATTGAAGGTCAGGATTTGGACGGAAGCGCCGTTGGGCAGGGGTGCCGATATATCACGCACCTCGCCGTCAACTTTCACCGCCAAGGCCTCCTTGGCCAGTCTTGGCGAAAGCGATTTCGCGAGATCATAGCCGGTAACCTCGGAGTCAAAATCCCTGACCGAACCGTCCGGCATTTTTATCTGAACCGATGCCATAAAATATTCCCGTCACATAACTAAACGGCGGATCACAGGTTTGTTCCCGATTAATCCGCACGGTTTTCATGGTGGGCGATACTGGATTCGAACCAGTGACCCCTTGCATGTCAAGCAAGTACTCTAACCACCTGAGCTAATCGCCCATTCCATAGCGTCTTGGCTATTATTTCATAACTGTCAATAATATATCCGGAAGGGATTGCTGTCAAGACCAATTTGAATAATTGTGCCGCCGCCGGTAACTCGCGACAACCGAGTGACCACCGGTTCACTTGCCGAGTCCGGCCATCTGCATGAAAGTCTCGGCTTTGACGTATTCCTCACGAAGTATGTCACTATACTCGTCAAGATCGGCTTCCGTGATCTGCATATATGCCATTACTTCGGGGTCAAGCGCGCCGATGAGGTGGGCTCTGTCTTTGTCGTAGAAAGTTCGCTTGGCGACGAAATCGCCAATATTGACCACATACGATATGGGGTCATCTTCAGTACCAAGCCGGGGCTGGTGGTGATAATCTATTGATTCGGCGAGCCGGTTAGGCAGTTTCCACTGAACGGCCAGAAAAGCGCCGATCTGGGCGTGGTTGAATCCCAAAACCCGATCTTCCAGTTCGATGTCCTGGGATTCGGTGTCTTCGGCTCTCGCTTCCTGCAGGCGAGCATACTCATCCGATAAAAAGCAGGCGATGACAATTTTGCCGATATCGTGGAGCAGGCCGGAAGAAAAGGCCGAGTCGGTATTCATCATACCGTGGGCTTGCAGCTTCTTGGCCAGAAACCGACAGCAGAAGCCGGTCGCCAGCGAATGCCGCCAGTAGCTCTCCTGAAACTCCTGGTCGACGGTGTCGCTCTTGAACATATCCAAAACCGAGGCCGACAGAACAAGATTCTTGATCGCCTCCACGCCTACAACCACTACGGCGTGCTTGACGGAATCGACCTCGCGGGCCAATCCGTAAAAGGCCGAGTTCGTCAGTTTCAGCACCTTGACCGAGATAGCCGGATCCTCGGCGAGAATGCTGGCAATCTGGGCGGCGGATACATTGGGGTCGCTTATCACTTTCTGAATCTGGTGAAAAACCATGGGAGGTGTCGGCAGGTTTCTGATGTTTGAGACGACCTGCTTAATCTTGTTGTCAACGGCTACGGTTTCCATCAATATCTGACCTGCTATTGTTGATTGTTTATCCTATCAGCATTTCATCCGTCAGTCTGTCAGCGATAAGCAGCTTCACATCCTCCTGGTCGTAAAACCCGGATTCGATGCGGTGCCGCACCAAATCAAGTCGGGTGCTGTCGGCCGCCGAGGGGTTATCGCTACCGGGCGTGTGAGCAACTGACGGTTGCCGGATTGAATCCCCACCAAGCTCCCGGGCCGCAAGTTTCGCTCGAGCCTCCGATGAGATGTCAATTCGGTCGTTTTTTTCTTCAGGAGCCGGTTTCTCCTCTGTCTGCCTCCCCTGGTCCTCAAGGCGAGGCCCAATCGGTCTGTTTTCCAAAGGTCCTATTTTCATGAGGTCACCTTTCTAGTTCCTATTAAAGGTGCCGAAGATCCCGCAGCGACGCGGGCCCTTCAATTGTGGTTACTTCTTCCCATCGACAAATTGAGGCGACGGAGCGCCATCGGTAAGGTACTGCATAATCTTATGACTGTTTTGGAGCTCTCCCATTTCCGTCTTGATGCGCTCGTAACGCCCCTTCATATATTCTTCGCTCTCATGGACAAGGTTGATATTCTTTTTAACCAGCGTGGCGATGCTGTTGATAAGCTTTTTGACCGAGGGCAGGGCCACGGCCATTTTGAAGATATGCGGATTCCTGGTTTTCAGGGCCGTGATCTTCTCCTCGGATTTCTTTATCCTCTGGTGGCAGCGCTCGATTTCGGCGAACAGATCCAGCAGGTGGTCATCCTTGTTGTACTGGACCAGATCTCGCTGTTTGTCCAGCATGATATACAGCGACTGGTAAAAGGAGTACTCTTCCTTTAGAATCGACAATAGCTGCCGTTCGAGTTGGTTGAGATCATCGAAGTTCATTGCGCTCATGGTCACCCAGTAGTTGTAAAGTGTTCGCTTAAGGACTTGCTCGCGCTTTTCTCGACCTGAGCGGGACTTTCGGTCTGTTGCTGTTTGATCCCCAGCCAGCCGAGGCGCAGGTTGTCCAGTATAGTTATAATATCGTCAATGAGATTCGAATCTTTCGTCGCTTCGACCACATTCGTCTGATTGACAATATAGGCGTAAAGCCGGGAGAGATTGTCAGCAATCTCGCCGCCGGCCTCTGGGTCCAGGGTCGTATAGAGATGAGTCACGAATTTGCGAGCCTGGTTCAGTTTTTCCCACCCGGCGGAGTTCTGCCCCTGTTGGTATTCCTTCTGAGCCGAACGAAAAGCGGCGATGGCGCCGTCATAAACTTTGATTATCAGTTCGACCTGTGATTTGCCGTGGGTCTCGATAGTGTGATAAGTTCCGAGTTTACCGTCCATGGTTGCCTTTCCCATTGTTTATCGGTTAGTTGTCGCGGCCCATGCCCCAGTTCGCCTGGATCTGTGACAACTGGTTGCTCAGGTATGTGCTCTGCGAATTGAGCGACGAGAGCATCATTTCCATTTCATAGAATTGTAGATACAGCGATTGCCGCCGAACGTCCAGTCGTGCGTCATATTCGGCGATGCGTTCGGTTAACAGGGTAATCTGGTTTTGCGTTGAGGTGATCTTGCGATCAAGGACGCCATCACCGGTCGCCGTCAGACTGTCAATGAGATCGTCAAGTTTCGCCGCAATGCCCTTGGTGATGGTTATCGTGCCGTCGACTCCCGACGCCAGTTGATCCTGGCTCAGAGTGATTTTCAGTTTGAGGCCTTCGGTTGTTTCATTGCCTTCCTTGCCGACCAGGGTTTGTCCCCTCCCTTCGGCCGGCTCACCGTTGATTGTTCCCTCTACGTCGAGACCGGCATGACCGGAGCCGTTGGTCAAACCGAGCACGTTGTAGGCGGCATTGCCGAGAGCGGTGTTGATTTTCACGTTGGAGGTGGAGCCGTAGGTTGAACTGGTAAGTTGTATATAGCCGGTGGAACTGGCGCTGGTCACCCACTCCACCGTCAGGCCACGGTTGCCGATTCTGGAATCGGAGTCGATTTTCGACTGAATCTCCCGGACCAGTTCATCACTGCTGGTGTATGTCTTTTCGGTCAGGACGATCTCATCGGAAACCAGTCCATCCACAGTCAGTTTTAGACGGTTGTTGGAGCTGTTTAGCGTCAGGGCGGTGGAAGCGGGGCTGGTAATACCGCTCCCCTGGAAGCGACCGTTCGTTGCCGCCTGCGTGATATCAACCTCAAGGTTCTCCCCCACCGATGTTTCGGCGGTGGACGTTATGAAATCTATGTAGGTGCTGGACGAGGTGCCGGCGCTGGTGAACAATTTGATGACATCGTCGAGATTATCGCGAAGAGCGTCTTCCAGGCGGGACGGATTGGTGATGGACAGACTGCCGCTGCCGAGAGTGCGGATGCCGACCGAAAAGAGATGGTTGAACTCCGAGTCGAGTCCGGAGATACCGGAACCGAGCGTCCGCCGCAATGACTGCTGCATGTACTGAACACTGATGTCGGCAAACAGGCTCCCGGATTCCTCGGTCTCGGAATTGTAGGAGTTCTGCTCGTCGATAAAATCGTTTACATCGTTATAGCGCCTGATGAATTCGTTGATCCGCTCCCTTATGGAAGCCACGTCGAGGTCGGTGGTGACGGTAACGCTCTCATTGATTGGAGTTTCCTTCCTGATCGTGAAATTGAGTCCCGCCAGCACATTCTTAAAGGTGTTGGTTTCCGAGGAAACAACGATCGGTGAGCTATTGCCACCGGAGGAGCCGATTGCAATACGGGCATCCGAGGCCTCCTGCAAAAGCGGCGAGAAAGTGCCCACCTGAAAAGTATCACCGGCCGTCAACTGACCGGCCGAGAAAACCAGATTGAGGCCATCGGCACCGGCTCCGACCAATTCCACTTCGGCATCGGCCTGGGTGACTATGATCGAACCGGAATTGGTGCCATCGGTCCAGTCGAGCGTGATACTATCGCTGCCAATGGTCTGTGCTCCCGTACCGGCCACAGTAAATGTGTATAGCTTGTTTTGAGCGCCGGTGTATGCGGCCGAGGAACCGAGCGTCATCTGCGAGGTAGTCGATGAATTCGTCGAGATGACCTCCGGCTGGTCAAAGGCAGCCGTCGAGAAATTCAGGTTGGCCCCCCCGGTCAGGCTGGAGGACATGGTTATGCGGTTGGCCACGCCGGTTTTCTCCGAGGAGAGCACCAGACGATAAGGATTGTTCGGAGAACCGTCGTTTATGATGGTGGCGGTAACACCGATATCGGCGTCATTGATCGCTTTTCTGACACCAACGAGCGAATTGTTATTGGCGTCGATATCGATGGTATGGGCCGAGCCGTCGCCGACCTGAATGGTTATGCTCCCCGTTCCCAGGGCGGCCATCGATTCATCGGTAAATCCCTGGCTGGCCATCTGGTGATTGCGCGCTACCGAAAGTACCCGAATATCATAAGAGCCGGTCCCAGCCTTCCCGCTGGCATCAACGGTCAGATAGGTATCGTCGGAGACGTTCACCGAGTAATTCTCGAAAGTGCTCTTTCGGCTCATCCGGCTCACCTCGGTGCTCAGGGCGAGGAACTTCGCCTGCAGGGCCTTAAGGGTGGAGACGATATTGGTCTTTTGGGCCTGTTCTTGTTCCAGAAGCACCGTATTGCGGCGTTCTGACTGAATAATGGCATCGATTATTGCGGTGGTATCAAGACCGGACGCGAGACCGTCAATGGAATTAAACCCCGGCATAGCTACTCCTGTATGTCATGACTCCAATGTCATATCAAGCATGAATCATGTTTAGGCGGTTCGGGGAAAGTTTCCTTCCCCCGAACCCGTCATCCCTATTCCTAGAAGAGTGACAGAACTGTCTGCGGAACCTGGTTGGCCTGAGCCAGCATGGCGGTGCCGGCCTGGACCAGAATCTGGTTCTTCGTGAATTCTGACATCTCTTTGGCAATATCCGTATCACGAATCTGAGACTCTGACGCGGTCAGGTTCTGAGCAGCAATACGGAGGTTCTTCAGGTTTGATTCCAGAGTGTTCTTCTGGAAGCTACCAAGAGTACCGCGGGTAGTCGACACCTGGTTGATGGCGGCGTCGATCACCGACTGGGCATCCTGGGCGCCCTGTACGGAGGTCACATCGATCTGGGACAGGTTGGCGAACATGTTCGCGACCAGGCCGTGGCCCAGACTCGAAGCGGACATATTCGGCATACCAATGCTGGCGGTCTGGCCTACATTGGCGCCGATCTGGAAGACCAGCGACCGATCCATGTTGTTGATGGTCTCGGTGCCGCCCTGAGAGGTCAGGTTGTAGGACACCTGCAGAGACTCGGTACGGTCGGCATTGAAGATGTTTGAGTACTCACCGGCCGTAACCTGGGTTGACGGACCACCGTCGAGACGGACATCGAACTTCGTGGCGGTAACGTCCAGAAGGAGATTACCGGTATTGATGCCGTTAAGGGCGGTACCTACGGTCATGTCGACAGTACCCTGACTGATGTTGCCATCGGCGGCATTCTTCAGGGTAACGTCATAAGTGGAACCGTAGTTGACGGCACTGATCGTGTTGGTGTAGTTGTCGAACGAAACCAGAGCGTCGTTACCACTGTTGGCCATGGTATCAACGGTCATGCCCAGAGCGTTCAGCACATTACCGGTACCAGCCGCGCCGGTGTTCAGCTTAATGGAGTAATCCGAACCTTCGTCGCGGGTGGCGAACTGGATCTGGTTGGTGTTAACAATAGAGGCCGCGACATCACTGGCGGTGGCATCGTCTTTGACAGCGCCGAAGGCGGCGGTCAGACCGGTGTTAACAGCGGAAACCAGGGTTGACAGCGAACTGTAAGTAGCGGCCGCGATGGTGACATCGCTGGTGGCAGCACTGTTAGTCGCCGTGTTCACGGTGAAGTTCAGCACGTTGGCTGAAACACCGCGGGAGTCGCCGGCACCGAACATGCCGATGGCTTCCGTGGCAGTGGTGGTGGTGGCTTCGACAGACACCGAATACTGGGCGCCTTCGTTGGCAGAACGGATGTTCAGCGCGGCGTCGTTGGTACCGGTGGCCGTGACCTTACCGGCCAGGGCCGTATTCAGGTTGATGGCAGACTGCAGCTTGGCGGCAACACTGGCCGTGTTGTCACCCAGCTCGACGTTGATCGCAAAGGTCTGCGAACCGGTCGGG
The DNA here is from genome assembly GCA_030619085.1 of Candidatus Zixiibacteriota bacterium. GTDB lineage: Bacteria > Zixibacteria > MSB-5A5 > GN15 > FEB-12 > JAUXCD01. Next base: position 2,363 of record JAUXCD010000094.1, on the reverse strand, counting down.
GACTCGCCATTTTCCTGATAGTTCATCGTATAGGTATAAGTACCGACATTGCTGGCGGTAGCAGCACTCCAGGCCGCCGAGGAAACGGTGGCTTGGGCGGCGGCAGCCGCGAGAATCAGGTTGTTACCAAAGGCATCAGACAGTGTGATGTTGTCGGTCACCTTCTTGGCAACGTCGGACGACTGCAGAACGTCGATGTTATGGATCTTTTCCTGCAGGTTCACGGGATCACCATCGGTGTTGACCAGGCTCAGTCCCAGCGAGGTGGTGTTCAGAGTCGCTGCCGAATCAGCTATTTTGGTCGCCGTGATGGAGTGCGTTCCGGTGGACAGGAACGACTGCCGGATGGTAACATCGGAGCTGTTGGCGCTGGTGATGGTGGCAATGTTGGCATTGCTGCCATCGAGCAGCTTCTTCGTGCCGAACTGAGTGTTAGTGGAAATACGATCAATCGTCTGGATGGCGTTGTCGATTTCCGCCTGGTCAGCAGCCAGCTGATCGGCATCGTTGAAGCCATCGTTGGCGGCGTGAATAGCCAACTCTCTCATAGAAATCAGCAGGTTGCTGATTTCCGTAAGAGCACCTTCAGCGGTCTGGATCATGTTAATAGACCCTTCCGAGTTCTGGACCGCACGGTTGAGACCTGCAATCTGAGCCCGAAACTGTTCAGAGATTACCAAACCGGCCGGATCATCAGCACCCTGGTTGATCCGAAAACCGGAGGACAATCTCTGCATCGATTTCGACAGGGCATCGTTACTGATCACCAGGTTCCGGTGAGCATTCAATGCCGCGAGATTGTGGTTAATACGAAGTGACATACGTCAAATCCTCCTTGATACTTTTGAGTATCCTTACCTTATATTGGTTCAGTTTTTGTATTCAGACATGTCACTTCCAATGTTAGTTCTCCTGAATTCGGTCATTAATCCATATGACCGAGTCTCCATCACTGTATGCTAATCCTCCTATTTTTTGAATTGAGCCTTGCATCTCACATTTATTTTAATTGCATGCTTCAGTTTTATGGTCTTGTATCTAATCGGCACGATTGCACTACCACTTAACACTTTAAGCCAACCTATTTCCGAAAAGCGAAGTGCTATTTCCCGGCTTTTTCGGCAACTGCCTCTACCTCGTTCAAGCGGGTTTGGGCCGGTTCAAATTCAGGTGCGATAGCCAATGCCTGGCGGTACCCGAGAATCGCCGAATCTCTATGCCCCATATGGAGATAACATTCCGAGAGACCAAACAGGGCTTCAAGATCACGCGGGTTGATACTAAGAATTTGCTCGAAATTCTCGATGGCCGCACCAAAATCGCCCAATTCAAAATGCAGACCGCCGACTATCCGGCGAATTTCCGTGTTTCCCGAATCCACTTCGAGATATTTTTCCAAAGCGACTATAGCTTCTTTGGGGCGATTGGCCCGCGCCCGGGTCAGGCCCAGATTGAAAAAGGCCGTCGAATTAACCGGAATCACGTCCGTCGCTCGGGTGTAATACTCCTCGGCGCGGTCATACTGCTGCATCTTGAAGAAACAGTTACCGAGATCGTTGAGAAGGTCGCTATCCGGTTCCGTTTTGCGGATAACATCGTCATACGCCCCGGCCGCGTCCTCGTAGCGCCCCAAGTCGTAATACGTTTTGGCCAGTTGTTTTTCGATTGCCAGACCGGCCGAGCCGCGCTCTTTCAGTTTCCGGAAAAGTTCTACCCCTTCATCTGGCCGGTTAGTCTCAAAACAGAGCCGTCCCAGCCCCAGCGACGCCTGCACTCCATCCGGACTGATCTTCAGCGCCAGACGATAATATTTCTCGGTTTGCTCCGTTTCGTTTCGCTGGTGATAGATATCCGCCAGGGAAACGGCGGCGTCATATGTGGGGCGGCTTTTCTCTATCTGATTGCGGAAACAAGTTTCTGCTTCAGAAATACTTCCATCTTGCCTGAGGAGCCGGCCTAAATGGGTATTGGCTTCCTGAAAACCGGGGTCGATATCGAGCGTACGCCGGTATAAGTCTTCTGCTTTTTCAGGTTCTCCGGTTAGTTCGGCGATCACGGCAAGGCCGTAGAATACACACGAGCGGCTGTCCGGATGCAGAAGAATGATATTATCCGTCTCCCGGGTATCATCAAACTTCGCCTGGGCCTCCAGGTATCGCTGGTAATGCTCTCTCCCCTGTTCGTACTGTTCCTGACGGCTATACACGTGTCCCATGAGGAGCAACGGGTCGAGGTAGTTCGGCTTTATCTGCAATGCAGTACGGCAGTATTCGAGTGCTTTTTCATGCTGTCCGGTATAGAAATACGCCCAGGCAATCTGATCCAGACACATCAGGTGAATGTGCCTTTGCTCGATATTATCG